>JAYTIP010000170.1:0-13039 GCA_043731745.1 Elusimicrobiota bacterium
GCGGGTCTGGGCTCCGCCGTGGTCGCGATGCTCGGCATGTTCGTGTTCCTCAACGTCCTGCTCGGCATCTTCAACCTGATTCCCCTGCCGCCGCTCGACGGCAGCCACATTCTCAAAGCCTTCCTCCCTTATCAGGCCCGCATCGCCATGGACAACTTCATGGAGCGCATGGGGCCGATGGGCGTGATGATCCCCATGCTGGTCGTCTTCTACATCGCCGGCGGTTGGATCTCCGGCGCGGCGATGGCCATCGCCAAGCTCATGATCGGCGGCGTGATGGCGGTCACCGGCGTTAAGCTCGCGAGCGCGTTCTTGCCCGCCGTCGCGGCCCTGGGCCTCGCGGTCGGCCAGCTCGGCGCCGGAAGCTCCGCGCAGCGCGCGCAAGCCGCCGCCGCTCCCGCCCCCGGCCCGTCCGGTCCGAACAACGGCGGCGCGGCGTCTTCTCCCGGCAACGGCGCGGTCGACTTCATCGTCATGTTCGGCGACAAGCCGACCAAGCTCCACGACGCGCACATCACCAGCGTCGATGTGAACATGCCCGCCGGCGTCGAGCAGTACGCGCGCCTGCAGCAGGCCATGCTGGCCCAGCTCGAGACCGCCGGTCTCGACTTCGCCGCCCTTGAGCCCTATCAGGGAACGCCGCTCGCCACCTACAAGCGCATCAACGCCGCCACCATCCGCGTGAATGGCGCCGCCGCCGCGGAGTTCAAGAAGTCGATGACCGAGCGCGGCTTCACCGTCTACGACAACGCTCAGCGCAAGATCATCCGCCCCGTGCCCACGATGCCCGAGACGATGGATCCCGAGGCGCGCGGCGCCGTCACGATGGACGAGAACCTCAAGATCACGAAAGCGGATTTGGTCCAGGCTATCGGCGTCGCCCAATGGGGCAAGCCCGAGCTCGGTTTCTGGTCCGGCCTGTGGGCGAAGGTCTTCAAGGCGACCCCGCCGCAGCCTAAGTTCGGCGTCATCGACTCCGGCGCGGACACCTCGCACCCTCTTCTTAAGCGCGTCAAAGAGGTCAAGAACATGACCTCCGGCGAGAATGTGGACGACATCGGTCACGGCTCGTGGGTGACCTCGACCGTCCTGCACATGGCGCCGTGGTCGCGCAACACGACGCACTACAAGACTTTCCTGAACGGCGGCGCGACGACCGACGACATCCTTAAGTCCCTGACCGCCGCCGGTAACGACGGCAATCTCGTCATCTCCAACTCGTGGGGCGACGACGAGGGCGACCCGAACGGCCCCGACGCGCAGCTCGTCAAGAAGCTCGCGCAGGAAGGCCACATCATGGTTTTCGCGGCCGGCAACGCCGGCTCCGGCAAGAACACGATCGGCGCGCCCGCGATCGTGACCTATAAAGACGCGACGACCGGCGCCATCCGCGTGATCGCCGTCGCCGCCTCGGACAAGACGAAAAAGGTGGCCTACTTCTCCTCGCGCGGGCCCGGCTCGCCCAAGACCGCGAAGGACCCGAGCTACAAAGACCATCGTCCCGACGCGATGGCCGTCGGCCACAACATCGAAGGCGCGTGGCCCGCGAATCTCGGCGACGCCGACCGCACGGACGGCGAGAAGGGCACGGTCAAGGCGATCTCCGGCACCTCGATGTCCACGCCCGGCTTCGCCGGCGCGATCGCGCTGCTCTGCATGATGTTCGGCGTCACCGAGAAGGGCGCCCAGCTCGACGCGGTCGTCAACGCCGTGATGGCCACCCTCGAGAAGACGGGCAAGAACACCGTCGATGAAGAGGGCGAAGGCTTCCTGAATGTGGACGCCGCGTACAAGGCCCTGCAGGCGAAGTTCTCGACCGTTTCTCCCGACGTCTCCACCTTCCGGGCCTTGGTCGCGCGTGAAAAGGACCTGCGCGTCTTCGTCAACATGACGGGCACCTGGCGTTACGGCGTCGTCGTCGAACCCAGCCGCTTCTCCAAGGCCGTTGAGGAGCTCCAGCAGGTCCGCGACCGCATCCGCGAGATGAAGGCCGCCGACAACACTTTGGCTTACCGGGCCGCCGGCCCGATTAAGCGTCTCATACTAAATGCGACCGGCGCCGCCCCCAAACCTTAACGGAGATCGTGCCATGACCGCATCCCCGATGTTCATCATCGAAGACGACGACCACTTCCGCGAAACCTTCATCGACGTCATGTCGTTGAAGGGCGTGGAGGTCACGGGCGCTCGTACGGGCGACGAGGCCATCAAGGCCCTCAAGCAGTTCAATCCGTCGATCATCATCATGGATGTCCAGCTGCCCGATGTACACGGCTTCGACCTGTGCCGCAAGGTCAAGCGCCTGGACAACCAGAAGGACACTCCCGTCATCTTCGTCTCCGCCTCGACCCAGTACGCCGACCCGCGCGACCGCGTGGACGGCCTCTTGGCGGGCGCCGAGCAATTCCTGCCCAAGCCGATCACGGTTGAGAAGCTGTGGGGCGAGATCGAGACGGTGCTCGGGAAGCATCACTAACTAAAGCCCACTTCAGAAAAGCCGCGCCGGCGGGAAACCGCCGGCGCGGCTTTTTTACACCCCATAAAATAGTGCGGGTTTTAGGCCCTGAAGGGTCTATCCACGCCCCTTCCCAACATCTAGACTCGGGCGAAACCTTGTAGTCCCCGGAATTGGCCGGGGAGTATCCACCTTCGGACCTTAATCCGAAGCCAGCCAGGGGAGACGGCCTTTTGTGAGGGCCTGTTTCCTCTGGTTTTTTTATTGGCCTCCGCATGAGCCCGTACGACGCCGCAACTAGACCAAGGAGGACGCATGAAGTACCGGAACGCCGTCAGCTCGTTCGTCGCCCTGCTCGCACTCTCCGGAACGGCGCGGGCCTTCGCGCCGGAGTCGGACGCCGGCTTCGCCGCGAGGCTTGGCTCGATCTCCGCGTCGGTCGCGAAGTCCGTCGCGATGCAACGGACTCTCGCCGTCGTGCCGGCGCCCGTCGCTCCCGTCGCGACCGGCCGCGCGAGGCCCGACTCTTCGTTTACGCCCGGCCATCTGTGCTCGCCGACGGACCCGAACTTCAAGGAGTACCGCTACGCCGAGCACATCCCTTATTGCCAGCGCAGCGTGACCCGTGCGATGAAGCAGGAAGTCGGCGCGCATTACGGCATCGCCGAGGCGGATTGGCACAATTACGAGTTCGACCACCTGATCCCGCTGGCCATCGGCGGCGACAGCTCGGTCGACAACTTGTGGCCCGAGCCCAGCGCCGATAATCAGGGCCCCAGCGGTAAGGATCAACTCGAACTGCAGCTGTACATCCAGATGCGTGACGGAAAAATCTCGCAGGCGGATGCCGTGAAGCAGATCTACGCGTGGTTCGACGCCTTCATGGCCAAGCGCGCGAAGTAATCAATTAAAAAGGCCGGCGGGGAAAACTCCCGCCGGCCTTTTTTTATTCCGTCGCGTTATGCGATCGTCACTTTCTTGTCGAGATACACGTCCTGAATCGCGTTCAGGATGCCCACGCCTTCCTTCATCGGGCGCTGGAACGCCTTGCGTCCCGAGATGAGGCCCATTCCGCCCGCGCGCTTATTAATAACGGCCGTCTTCACGGCCTCGGCGAGGTCGCCGGCGCCCGACGACGCGCCGCCCGAGTTGATCAGGCCCGCGCGGCCCATGTAGCAGTTGGCGACCTGCCAGCGGGTGAGGTCGATCGGGTTGTCGGTGGTGAGCTTTTCGTAAACGAGCTTGCTCGTCTTGCCGAAGCCCTTGATCGCGTTGTAGCCGCCGTTGTTCTCGGGCAGCTTCTGCTTGATGATGTCCGCCTGGATGGTGACGCCCAGGTGGTTCGCCTGCCCCGTGAGGTCGGCGGACACATGGTAGTCCTTCTCCGCGGTCTTGAACGCGTTGTTGCGCACGTAGCACCACAGGATCGTCGCCATGCCGAGCGAGTGCGCGGCCTCGAACGCCTGGGACACTTCCCAGATCTGGCGGCGGGACTCGGCCGAGCCGAAGTAGACGGTCGCACCCACGGCCGTGCAGCCCATGTCGTAAGCCTGCTTCATGCTGCCGTACATCGTCTGGTCGAAGGTGTTCGGGTAGCTCAGCAGCTCGCTGTGGTTGAACTTCAGGATGTAGGGGATCTTATGGGCGTACTTGCGCGCCGTCATGCCGAGCACGCCGAGCGTCGACGCAACGCCGTTGGCGCCGCCCTCGATCGCGAGCTTGATGATGTTCTCCGGGTCGAAGTAGATCGGGTTCGGCGCGAAGGATGCGGCGGCCGAGTGCTCGATGCCCTGGTCGACGGGGAGAATCGAAACATAACCCGTTCCCGCGAGGCGGCCGTGGTTGTAGAGCGCCTGCAGGCTCTTCAAGACGGGGGTGGGGCGGTCGGAGAGGGAGTAGAGGCGTTCGACGGAGTCGGGGCCGGGAAGATGGATGGTCTCCTTGGGAATTCCGACGCACTTGTGCTCGAGGAGCTTGGCGTCCGCGCCGAGCAGTTGTTCGATGTTGGTGGACATGTTGGTTGAGTCTCCTATATTGTGAAAGCGCGTGTATTATACGAAAAGTAGCGCAACACGCCGGGGTCAGACCCCTAATTGTTGCGTAGCCGTCACATCGGGTTAGCGGCCGACGCGGTACATCGTCAGACCGCCGGCGGCCGAGGTCTGCTTGAGCCCGTAACGCTTAAGCTTCGCCTCCAGGCCGTCTTCGAGGAACGCGCGCCCGCTGACGAACACGGTCTGACCCGAGCCCGTCAGCTCGTCGAGCTTGGCGCGCAAGACCGCTTCATCCGTGTAGTAGCGCAGGTTCACGGGCTTGCGCGCGGCGAAGTAGGGCAGGTACACCGCGGCGCGACCGTTGGCGAGCACCCACGCGTCGGGCGGGGAAGAAATCTTGGTCCATTCCGCTTCGACGAGATCCGGATTGTTGGCGAATTGCGCGGCGGGCTTCACGACGAAGGCGTAGTTGTACGCGAACGCCGCGCAAGTCCACGCGACGAGCGCCGTCATGCGCCAGCGCGGAGCGAGCGCGGTCAGGCCGAGCGTCGTCAGGCCCCACAGCGCGAGCAGATCGGTGACCCGGTAGACGATGGTGTAGGGTTCCCAGGCGATGAACAGAAGGGCGTAGCCCGCGAGCCACAACAGCCAGAAGCGGGACTCCTTGCCGGGCTCGAGAGCCCCTCGAACGGCGGCGATCACGGGGAGCGCGGCCAAAATCAGCCCGAGGCTCCACGCCCAACCGGTGCGGCCGACGAATTCGGTGAAGATGCGCAGGGACATGCCGAGCCAGGACGGGATCGCTTGAAACACGGGGACGGAATGCCACGCGAAGCCGCGGTTCACGCCGAGGGCGGCGGAGCCGAGGAGCCAGAGCTTGACTTCGGTTAGAGACGACGGTTTAACGGCAAAAAGACCGGCGCAGATATACGCAAGAAGAACGCAGACGACCACTGACTTGAGGTACGGCGCGGCTTCGCCGCGATTTTTTTTACTTGTCAGCGCGTAAATCAACGCCGGAAGCGCCATCAGGTGACCGACATGACCGAGGATCGCGCACGCGTGCCACAGCCCGACGAGACCGGGGCGCGCCTTGTCCGCGAGGGCCTCGCGCGCCGCTAAAGCGATGAAGAACGCTCCCAGCATGTACACCTGCGCCTCGAGGCTCCAGAACCACCAGGCGTGGCAGACCGTGAGCGCCGACGCGCCGAGAAGCGCTTCCCGCTCGCCGCGTCCGGCCCGGCGAAGAAGCGACGCGAAGACGGCCGCGCCCGCGGCGCCCAACACGGAATCGAGAGCCTGAAGGGCCAAAAGCGCCTGGCCTTGATACCCAAGCAGGCGCCAGCAGCGGTCGAAGCACCAGGCGACGACGCCGTAGGCGAGGTGATTGCCGTGGACGAGGTGCTTGAAGTCGGACAGTTCGACCGCGATGGCGCACGCGACGCCGTCGAAGTTATAGAACAGCGAACGGACCGAGAGGTTGAACAGCAGCACGGCGAAGAAAATCGCGGCGGATGCCTGAGCGTCGGTCCAGGAGGCCTTCTTCATGGACGGGTATCGTATCTAAATTGAATATAATGCGGGCCATGAGCGGGCGCCTCCACGGCAAGACCGTCGTCATCACCGGCGCGGGGCAGGGCATCGGCAAGGCCGCGGCTCTCGCCTTCGCCAAGGAAGGCGCGCGGGTCGCGATCTGCGGGCGCGATAAGTCGAAAATCGACGCGACCGCCGCGGAGTCGGGCGCTTTCGCCAAGACCTGCGACGCGACCGACCCGAAGCAGGTCGAGGCCTTCGTCGCGGCCGTCGTGAAGGAATTCGGCGGGATCGATATTTTGATCAACAACGCGGGGGTGCTCGGGCCGACGGGCCCGCTCGTGAGCGTGTCGCCGAAAGACTGGGAAGACACTTTGCGCGGGAACGCGACCGGACCGTTTTTGATGACTCGCGCGGTGTTGAAGGCCGCGAGGCCGACCTGCGTGATTGGGATCTCGTCGGGGCAGGGCCGGAAGGGCAGCGCGGGGTGGGGAGCGTACGCGGCGAGCAAGTACGCGCTCGAGGGGATGACCTCGGTGTGGGCGGACGAGTGTAAGGGCAAGACACGGTTTTTTACTTTGAGCCCCGGGCCGACGGCGACGGCGATGCGGGCGAAGGCGGCGCCGAAGGAGGACCCGAGGACGATCAAGAGCGCGGGGGTGGTGGCGGAGGCGCTGGTGCAGATCGTGGTGGGGGCTCATGCGAGCGGGACCTTGTTGCGCTTGGATTCGGACGGGAACATACTGTGCTAGAGAAAGCGGAGTATGCGGGAACGAGCCATCTGATCGCGACGCGGTCGCTGGTACGGTATAACAACTACGTTTTCAACCTGATTTGCCGCGGCTTGAAGATGGATGGGGAACTGCTGGAGTTCGGGCCCGGTTTGGGCGACTTTCTCGAGCGGTTCAAGCAGAAAGGGAAGCTCATTGATTGCGTGGAGAACGAGCCCCAGTTTTTTGACGCCCTGAAGCCTCTGGCCCGGAGGGTGGCGGCTCGGTTGGACGACCTCCCGGGCCAGTACGACGGAATCGTAAGTGTGAACGTCCTCGAACATATTGAAAACGACGGAGAAACCTTGAGGGACCTTTTTGGGAAACTCAAGCACGGCGGAGTACTGAACCTCTACCTACCCGCGTCCCAAATTCTTTATGGACATTTGGATGCCCTGGTTCATCACTTTCGCCGATATGACCGGGCGGACCTTGTAGCGAAGGTTCGCGGAGCGGGCTTTGTTGTCGAAGAAGTATTTAACGTCGACGCGTTGGGATTTATCGCCTTCGGCGTGTACAAGATCTTAAAGTACGGTGACGGGACCATCACGCCGGGATCCATGACCTTTTACGACAACGTCATCTTTCCCTTCACCTACATTCTCGATCCTCTCGTTGGCCGATCTTTTGGCCGAAGCATCTATTTACGGGCACGCAAACCTTAAAAAAGGTATTTTTAAACCACAATGATTTGTCGAATGTGCCGCAGCGAGAACCTCTACAAGTTCCTCGATCTCGGCTTTCAGCCTCCGGCGGACGAGTTTCTTCGTAAAGAACAATTAGCCTACCCGCGGGCTTATTATCCTTTAGATGTTTACATGTGCCGCACCTGCGGCCTCAGCCAGCTGGGGTATGTCGTTTCCCCAGAAATTCTTTACCGCCACGATTATCCGTATGAAGCGTCCACCACCCGGACCGGTCGCGAGCACTTCGCCAAGTTCGCCGCCGAGGCCGTCGCGCGCTTCGGGTTGAGCGGGAAAGATCTCGTCATCGATGTCGGCTCGAATGTCGGCGTGCTCTTGAGCAACTTCAAGGCCAACGGCACGCGCATCTTGGGCATCGATCCGGCGGCGAACATCGTGCGCATCGCCGAGAAGAACGGCGTGCCGACGCTCAACGAGCTGTTCAGCGCCGATCTGGCCGTGAAGGTCAAGACCGAGCACGGCCGCGCGTCGATGATCACCGCGTCGAACTGCTTCGCGCATGTCAACGATCTGCACGACTTCGTGAAGGCGCTTGATGTGCTGCTGACCCCCGAAGGCGTGTTCGTCATGGAGGCGCCGCACTTCCAGACCTTGATCGAGAACCTCGAGTACGACACGATCTATCACGAGCACCTGTCCTACCTGTCGCTCAAGCCGATGGTGCCGTTCTTTAAAAAGCTGGGCTTCGAGGTGTTCGACGTCCACAAGCAGAACATTCACGGCGGCTCCTTCCGCGTCTTCGTCGGCCGCAAGGGCAAGCACAAGATCGAGGCGCGCGTGGCGGAGGTGCTCAAGTCCGAGAAGAAGTCGGGGCTGCACTCCGAGAAGGTCCTGCGCAAGTTCGCCGCGGATGTCGAGAAAAACCGCGCCGAGCTGCTGTGGCTGCTGCGCGACCTCAAGCACAAGGGCAAGAGCGTCGTCGCCGTGTCAGCGCCCGCCAAGGGCATGACCCTTCTCAACTACTGCAAGATCGGCTCCGAGACGCTCGACTTCGTGACCGAGAAGTCCACGCTCAAGATCGACCGCTACACCCCGGGCTCGCACATTCCGGTTTTGCCCGATTCCGAGCTTCTCAAGCGCAAGCCCGATTACGCGCTCCTGCTCGCCTGGAACTTCGCGCCCGAGATCATGGCGAACCTCAAGGAATATGTGAAAAAGGGCGGCCGCTTCATCATCCCCATACCGCGTCCGCGGATCGTGGCGCCGTGAAGTTCTTCCGGCGCAAGGTCGCCTTCAAGGACGCTCGCGGCACGATCCTCGACATCCTCGACGGCGTGCCGCTCAACGCGGTCACGATCATCACCAACAAGAAGGGCGCCGTGCGCGCCAACCACTATCACAAGAAGACGATTCAGTACACCTACATTCTGACGGGACGCGTGAAGTACGTGTCCAAGACCAAGGGCGGCACGACGAGCGTCATCATGAAGCCCGGCGACCTCGCGGTCAGCCCGCCCAACGAGTCGCACGCGACGCTCGCCCTCACCGACGCGACCTTCCTCGCGCTCGCGCACGGCCTGCGCCACGGGCGCGACTACGAGAAGGACACCTTCCGTCTCGTCGAACCCCTCATCAAGCCGAAGAAATGACCCCGGAACTGACGATCCTGACCTTGACGCTCAACGAGGCGGGCTCGCTCGGCGAATTCTTGAGCCAGATCGGCCCCGCGATCAAGCCGGTCGAGCCGAACTACGAGGTCTTGATCATCGACGGCGGCTCGACCGACGGCACGCTCGAGATCGCCAAGAAGGCGGGCGTGCGCGTCGTCCAGCAAAGCAAGCCCGGCTACGGCAACGCCTACCGCGAAGGCCTGGCGCTCGCGAAGGGAAAATACATTTTGGCGCTCGATGCCGACTCCTCGCACCCGAAGAACCTGTTCGGGACTTTCTGGGCCCAGCGCGAGAAATACTCGGTCGTCATGGGCTCGCGTTACCTGCCCGGCGCGGGGGACAGTCGTCCCTGGGGCCGGAAAATGCTCAGCCGCATTTTAAACGCGGTGTACGCCACCGTGCTCGTCTGCCCGCTCACCGACATCTCGGGCGGCTTTCGTCTATATAAAACCGCGGACGCTCAGGCCGTCGTCAGCGAAGGGCCGTATTACGATGTGGTCGCTGAGATCATCGTCCTGCTGTGGGGCGGCGGCAAGAAAGTCCTCGAGATTCCCTACCTGTATGTCCCGCGCGAGCAGGGCCAGTCGAAGGCGCAGATCATCCGCTTCGGCCTGAGCTACCTGAAAACCCTCTTCAAACTGTGGCAGCGCTTCAAGTAAGCCGTAAGGCGGCCGCCCCGGCGTTGATCGTCCTCGGCCTCTCGCTCGGTCTGTGGGGCATTCGCTGGGGCCTTCCCGGTCCCGAGCGGCTCGCGCGCGTGCTGCCGCCAGGCCTCGACGGCCCCGCCTTTGAGCAGCAGCTCGCCGACTCGTGGTCGTCCATGCACGCGGAGCTTGGCGACAACCTGATGCTCAACCCCAAGTCCTTCTCGAGCTTCACCGGCGTCGTCGAAACGCCCGCGGGCTGGAAGGCCCCGCCGAAGGAACTGCTCAACTCCTTCCGGTCCTTCTATGTGCGCTCCGAGCACGAGGACGAGCAAAGCATCCTGCTCGCTCTGTCGCACATGAAGCCGAAGCAACTTCAGTTCAAGCCGCACCTGTTCACTTACGGCGCTCTGCACATCTACTCCGTCGGCGCCGCGCTCGCCGTCGGCGCGCTTCTTGGCCAGGTCAAGCTCAAGAGCTCGATCCTGTTCTACCTCGCCGATCCCTCTAAAATGGCGGCGATGTACCTCGCCGGCCGTCTGCTCGGCGTCGCGTCTTTCATCGCGGGCGGCCTCATGCTATTGAGGTTGGGCCGGCGCGTGGGCTTTGAAGCCGGGCTGATCGGCGCGGCGCTCTACATGATGTCGCCCGCCGCCGTCGTCCAGGCGCATGTCCTCAAGAACCACACCTTCTGGCCCGTCTTCGTCTTGTGGACGCTCGACCGTTGCGGCATCGTCCTCGAGCGGGGCCGCCGCAAGGATTACGCGTTCGCCGGCGTCGTCGCGGGCCTCGCCACCGCGTCCTTCCTGGGCGCTTGGCCCGCCTGCCTCGTCGTGGGAGCCGCCGGCGCCATGCGCCTGCTCGGCCTGCACGACCGCCACGGTAAGCCCTGCAAGCCGCTACCCGAAATCGAAGGCCTCGTCATTGCGGGCGTCTGCGCGATCGGCGCGTTTTTGATCGTCAGCCCCTACTGGGTCATCGATTTCAAGGAAGCCATGGCGGAAATGAAGGTCTTAAGCGGCTTCAGCGCCCTCGACGCCGGCCATATCCCGCTCTTCATCACGCACTGCCTGCGCCGCTCCGTCACCGATCCGATAATGACCTTGATCTTCGGCGGCACGGTCCTGGCCTTGGTCCGCGGCAAGAAAGAGCCCTTCCTTCTTCTGTGCGCGATCGCCTTGCTCATCGGCCTCGCCTCGACGGCCACGGTCGGCAATGTGCTCTCGACCCGTCAGGTCCGCTACGCGATGGGCTGGCTCGCCGCCGGCTCCTTGCTCGCGGGCCGCGCCCTGCAGGAGATGCGGGCGCTCAAGGGCCCCGCGGGCAAGCTCGGCACGCTCGCGACCGCCGTCGCCTTGATCGGTCTGCTGTGCCAAGGCTCCGCCTACGCGTACAATTTCGCCGTGGGCGCGGACGCGCGCTCCAATCACTTCGTCTCGGGCGAGTGGATCGAGAAGAATATCCCGGAAGGTGCCACGATCGGCCTCCTTCGATACCCGCAGCCGTCGAACAGCCCGTTCTTCCGCTGGGACCGCTACCGCCTGCGCTTCATCGAGCCCAAGCTCGCCGCCGACCTGCCCGAGAAGTCCCTGCCCGCGTATCTCGCGCTCACGATTCCCGATTACGACGACCGCTCGTATCTCGGCCCCGTCCTCGCGCATTACGAGCTCGCCGCCGCCTTCCCGCGTGCGCGGCTCTTCTCGTGGATCGAGATCGACCCGACCTCGACGACCGCTAATCCGCTCATTGAAATTTATCGTCTCAAGGGGGCCAAGTGAAGCGCCCCGAGCTGATCGCCGGCCTGCTCATCGCCCTAGTTTTACGCCTGGGATTTACGATCAACGCCTACCACCGCGATATTCAGCCCACGCCCACGGGCAAGTACGAGTACGAGCCCATCGCGCGCGGTCTGCTCGCTTCGGGCGTGTACAGTGATCCGCCGGGCGGCGTGCCGACGGCACGAAGGGAACCCGGTTATATTTTGTTCGTGGCGTTGATCTACGCGCTCTTCACGACCCACCGGATGTACGTCTTCTTGACCCAGGTTCTGTTGTCCACGATCACTGCGGCCATCCTTTATGACCTCACCAAACGCGTGTTCTCCGAGTTCTCCGCTCGCTTCGCGTTTTGGGCCTGCGTGTTCTACCCCTACTTCATCTACTACGCGGGCTACTTCTTCCGCGAGGACCTGCTGGCCTTCATCCTCGTCTGCCTCCTTTATATCCTCGTCCGTTGGAAAGGCCCCTGGGCGACCTTGGGCGCCGGAGCTTTGGCGGGTTGGCTGTGCCTGGCCAACGGCGCTTGGGCCTTGGCCTGCGGTTGGTCGATCCTGGCTTTGTACGCGACGGACCGGCGCATTATCCGCCCCGTCGCGTTCGCATTGCCATTAGTTCTCATGATCGGCGGGTGGGCGGGCCGTAACTGGCTGGTCTTCCACGAGATCATCCCCTTCTCCTCCAATGTCGGGGGGGAAATCTACATCGGCATGACCATTCCCTACGAGACCCTCGGCACCGAAGAGCAGACGCGCCTGCTGGCTGCCGACGCGCCCTTTCAAGCCGCCACCGTGCTCGACGAGATCCCGCGTCACAAGGCGTACATGGCGCTCGCCAAGGAGTACTTCAAGGCGCACCCGGGGCGGTTCTTCTCCGCCATGGTCGAGCACTCCTTCAAGCTCTGGCGCGTCCTACCCCACAACCGCGCCTACACGCACAGCTATTTGGTCGTGGCCCTCACCGCGCTCGCCTCGGACGGCCTCCTGATCCCGCTCGCCTTGTTCGGCCTGTGGGTCAAGCGCCGCGACCAGTGGGTGAAATGGTTCTTCGTGCCGATGATAATGACCGTCACCTGGGCGTTCTCGATCTCCCAGGCTCCGATCCGTTACCGGGTGCCTTTGATGATCATCGTGATCATGCTCGCCGGCGCCGGAGCGGAGGAGCTGTGGCGGTCTCGTCGAAGTTATTCACAATACTTTCAGCGCTGAAAGTATTGGGGATAACTTGGCGCCCGTCGGCTTGACACTCTCCGTCGAGCCTGCTATCATGAATTCGTCGCCCCGTTCCCCCTAGGAGACACCCCCCGATGGCCGAAATCCAGCTCACTGACGACACCTTCGACAAGGAAGTCCTCGAGTCCGCCCAGCCCGTTCTGGTCGACTTTTGGGCCCCCTGGTGCGGTCCGTGCCGGATGCTGACCCCCATCATCGAGGAGATCGCCAAGGAGTACGCGGGCAAGGTCAAGGTCGGCAAGCTCAACACCGACGAACACCCCAACGCCCCCGGCCGCTTCCGCATCTCGGCCATTCCCACGATTTTGTTCTTCAAGGGCGG
>JAYTIP010000171.1:0-8755 GCA_043731745.1 Elusimicrobiota bacterium
TGCGCGGGCGTGGCCTCGAGGGACTTCGCCTCGGGCACGACCACCTTCGGGGCGTTTTGCTGTATGTTCTTGAGAAGGTCCGAGGCGTCGTCGGCGCGCGCCGGGGCCGCTAAGCACGCGGCCAGGAGGAGAAGAGCCGGGATTCCGGGGAGGCTCACGCCTCCAGGGTAGCCCCGGCAACGGGCTTTTTCAAGCCCTATCTACTTCCAGTAGTTGCCCCAAAACGACTCGACGAGTTGGGCTGAGCCCAGGTGTTTGCGGCAGGTCTTGCACCACTTCGTCGTCACGGTGACCACCCCCGCCACGCCCGTCTGCCCGAACTCGATCACGCGGTGCGGACAGTGTTCCTTGGCCTCGTCGCCGTAGCGGTTCTGCAGGTCGCAGTACTCGCGCCACGCGGTCGAGAGCGCGCGCTGCTCCTTTATATAGGCGATCAACCCCCAGGCCAGACCGCAGACGAAGACCACGCCCGCGGCGACGAGCAGATAAAGGACGACGGGGACGAGGACTCTCACCCGAAGAGCGTACCTAAAGCCGTTACACGGATCACACGGTTTCAGCGTCGTGTCGGGCTCCGCAACGATTTATAGTCGACGCGTGAACCTCCTGACGGCCGCTTTTTTGATCGCGCCTTTGGGCGCCGCGGCGGCGGGTTTCGGAACCGACGGGGCGGACTTCCTGCGCATGCCCGCCGGCGCGCGTCCTGCGGCACTCGGCGGCGCCTACGACGCGCTCGCGACGGACGCGTACGCGCCGGCGTTTAATCCCGCGGGCTTGGGCTTCTCGACCGCGTCGCTCTCGGCCACGCACATCCCGTATCTCGACTCCGTCACCTACGACGCGCTCAGCGTCTCCTTGCCCCGCGGGTTCGGGGCCTCAGTTCAGTACCTGTCCCCGGGCAAGATCGCGGGCACGAACGCCGCGGGCGCCGCCACCGGCGACTTCGGCGGTCATTACGCCGCCGCGGGGGCGGCGTACGGACGAACGATCGCGCCGGGCCTCTCGCTCGGCGTCGGGGCGAAATATGTCCACGCGGCGATCGACGACGCGAAGGCGACGGCCTTCGCGGGCGATCTCGGCGCCCTGTACCGCCCGAGCGCCCGCCTCGCAGTCTCGGCCGTCGCGGCCAACCTCGGCAGCGGCCTCAAATTCGCCGACCGCGCCGATCCCTTGCCGCGTCAGTACCGCCTCGGCGCGGCCTTCGCGCCCGTGCCGTCGCTGACCTTCGCGGGCCGCGTGCTCCAGGAAAGCGGCGGTCCCGGATTTGACGCGGGCGCAGAATGGCGCGCGCACGAGGCGCTCGCCGTACGCGCGGGCTACGCGAGCGAGACCGCGCGCGGTCTCTCGGGCCCCGCGGGCCTGACGCTCGGCTTCGGCGTGCGCTGGAAGCGCGTGAGCTTCGACTACGCGTTCGCGCCGATGGGCGCGCTCGGCTCGGTCAGCTTCTTCTCGCTCGTCCTTACCGGAGGCTCGGTCTTATGAAAATCGTCTTCGCGCTCATTCTTCTGCTGGCCGGCGCGCCCGCGTTCGCGCATTGCCCGGTTCCTTTCGTGATCACGGGGCCGTCGGGACTCGCGTGGCAGATCAACATCGACGGCGATTTATACGACGGCATGCTGCCGGGGGGAACTCCGGCGGCGCTCGGCGCGATGACGACCTGGGTCGACACGCGCCGCCTCGGGCCCTCGACGGGCGTCGTGCCGATCGGGCTCACCGTAACCGACGGCAGCCATTTCGCGCGCTGCCCCGCCGTCGGCCTCAATCTGTCGGGCCCTCCGCGCTGCAGCGAGGATTATGACGCTCCGGGCGAAGTCCCGCGCCCCGTCTGCGTTCCGTACTTTACGATCGTGCGCACCGCCCCCGGCGTGTTCAGCTGCGCTTCCACCTGCCAACCGGGCACCGCGCCCGCCGCCGCCTATTATCCCGCGCCGGCGACGGCGCCCTCGCTCTCGGGCTTATCGCCGGCCGCGCGCTCCGCCTCCACGGCTCCGCTCGCGCTCGCCGTCTCGGGTTCGGGCTTCAACGGCGGGGCGATCGTCTACTGGAACGGCGCGCCGCTCGCCACCTACTTCGTCGGCACCGGCTCGCTCGTGGCCCTCGTGCCTGGCTCGTTGCTCTCCTCCCCCGGAGCGGCGAGCGTCCTGGTCACGATCCCGGGCGGCACTTCCGGCTCGCAATCCTTCACGGTAACGCCATGAGACTATTCCTGCTCGCCTTGCTCGCCTTCGCGCCGTCGAGCGCCTTCGCGCATTGTCACTTCCAGTACCAGGTCATCGGCCCCGGCGGGATTTTCTACCAGCTCGACATGGCACCCTTCCGCTTCCTGGGCGTATTGCCGGGCGGCACGCCGACGCAACTGGGGCCCGTCGTCGCCCGGACGGAGAAACAACAGCTCGAGATCTACCACACGGTCAACGTCGATCTCACGGCGACCGACCTCACGGGCTCGGTGTCTTGTCCGACCGTGTCGCTCAACCTCGACGGGCCCCCGGTCTGCACCGACGACGGCGCCGGCGGCCTTCCGGTGTGCACGCCGACCTTTACCATCACGCAGACCGGCGCGAACGCTTACAGCTGCGTCTCGTCCTGCGCGGCTTCCCCGCAACCGCACAACCCGGCCGCCAACTTCAACCTTCCGAACGCGCCCGCGCCGCCCGTCACCGCGGTCTCACCCCACGCCGCCATGGCGGGCGATCCTCCCGACGCGATTGAGATTCGCGGCTCCGGCTTCGTCGGCGCTTCGCTCGCGCAGTGGAACGGCTCGCCTCTGCCGACCGTGTTCATCGACGCGACGACCTTGCTCGCCTTGGTCCCCGCGAACCTGCTCGCGTCGGTGGGCACCAACGGCGTCACGGTCCTCAACCCCGGCGGGGCGTCCTCGCAAATGGCGTTCGCGGTGCTCTCCTCTTCGGCGACCGCGGGGGCGCCCGGCGCGGCCCCGGCGCCGACGATTCGCGTTCGCCCGAACCCGTGGAAGCCCACCTCCGGCGTTCCCGCGGTGACCTTCGACTCGATGCCCGCCGGTTCGAGCGTGAAGGTCTTCAGCATGGCGGCCCGCCTCGTCAAAACGCTCGACGCGTCGAGCGGCACGGCTTTGTGGGATCTCACGAACTCGGAGGGGCAGGCCGTCGCGTCGGGGTATTATTTCTACCTCGTGACCTCGTCCGGGGGCTCGGTGCACGGGCGGCTCGCCTTGATTCGCTAGACGCGGAGTCTATTTATCGCCAGACCGGCTCGCTCGGGAACACCGGGCGATACGACATCGCCCACCTCTTCCCGTCGAGCGCGAGCGCGGAGTTCTTTTCGCCGAGCTTGGCGGAGAGCTTGCTCAACTCGCCGATCTTGGCGGACGCCAGAAAGATCGAATAGGAGTCGCCGTGGCGGTTGATCGCGACCGGGGAATGCAGGCCCGGCCAGTCCTTCGGCCAGGGGATCGCCTTGCCCTTGGCGTTCTCGAACGGCCACAGCATCACCTCGACGCGCACGGGCTTCCAGGGCTTGGCGTCCGGATAGGACAGGCCGGCCAAGAGGTCGCGCGCCGACTTGATGAGCTTCAGGGAGGGCCCGTCGGTCCTATCCTCGAACGAGGCGTGCGCCAGGGCGTAGACCGAGGAACGGTGCGGCGTCCCGTCGAGGTCGAGAAAGAGCACGGTCGTCGCCTGGTCCGTCGGCCCCAGCGTGTCGTAGTGATCCTTAATCGTCTTCGTGTCGCCGAGCGCGCTCAGCTTGGCCTTGAGAGCGCCGAGTTCGGCGGGGGAGAGCGTCTTCGTGACATAATCGCCCGCTTTTTCGTCGTAGGTCACGACGACCCCGTCCTGATACACCGCCGTGCGCGGCGTGTCGCCGCCGATGACGCCGGCCCAGGGATCGCGTTCGATCAGCACGGCCATTGGCTTGGGTCCGGCGAAAGGCTCGAACTTTCCCGCGCCGGCGTCGCCCGCGCAAAGTCCGATTAGGAGCAGGGGAAGCAGTTTTCTCATTTCTTTCCTTTCGCGGCGCGTTTGAGCGTTCGTCTGAGGTCTAGGTTCGGATTCTTTCTTCGTGCGTCGCTCCGGTGTCGTTCCATGACCAGATCGGCTTGCCGCACGGCCTCAGTTCTGTCCGATCCGCCCCTCTTCTTGGTTACGGAGTAATTGTAGACATAGGGTATCTTGCCGACCAAATGCCTACGCCAAAGCCCTACGGAATCTTCGATGACATCGTAAATCAGCATCAGGTAGTCGAATGGAAGACGATCCAAATCGCCGTCGCTCGGGGTCGCGTACCCTCTCGTGTGCGAGTGAACGGTGCCGACGACCCTGCGCTTGCTTCCTTTCAACTCACGACGGAGGTCCGTCAGCCAGCTTCTTTCGATGAGCCATTGGCTCCGCTCGTTCGTCAGGTTACTCAAAAATCTTATTGTCAGCGTTTTCTTCTCGTCGCAGATGAGGGCGCCGCACACCTCGCGATGTTCCCCGGCGACGGCCCGCGCTCTTTTACGCAAGAGCTCGAGTGAGCGCCCGTCTAAATGAAACGGCTTCACGGCTCCGGGGGCCGGGCCAGAATGTAGCGATCCGACGGCCCTTCGTCCTCGAAGAAGCCCAGGTCAAGAAATTCGCGTCGTAATGGTTCCATGATGCTTAGTTGTCGACCTAACGAAGCTGTAGAAAAATCCGTTTTTGAATCGGCCGACAGCTCCGGCGGCGCGATTTTCGGCGCCGAAGCGCCGTTCTGAAGTTTAACCCCGACTTCGGGGCTTTACAATGCCCCTAAGTCGTCCGTCTGCGTCGTGCGGCGTACGGCGTCCAAGGGCGCTTTAATCAGCCCGTGCCCGCCAATCCGAAGCGATGCAGCTTGTGGATATTGTGGACAACGGCGAAAAGTCGCCACTGGATGTTCACCTTGCTCGCGCCGCGCAGCGTGAAGCGGTCGAGGCCGAGCATGTGCCGCAGATTGGCGAACACCGGCTCGACGATGCCCATGCGCATGCCGTACAGAAAGCGCCCGAGCTCGCTTTCGACCTTGCGGATCATCTTCTGCGAGAAGTTCTCCTGGGGATCGCGACGGTTGACCTTGAGAACCGTCCGCACCGCCGTGCCGGGCTTGCGAATGCATTTGGGTCGCAGCTCACACGCGCGGCACTCCGTTATCTTTCCCGAGTAGACGGTGCCGTGATAGCCGTTCCCAGTCGAGAAATTGCTGTCTTTGGTGTAGAGCTCCTTGCCCGCCGGGCAGGTGAGCTTGCCGTTCTCGGGGTTGAAGACGAAATCAGCCGACCCGAAGAACTTCCGCTCGTAACGCGTCCTCCCGACGAGCGCTTTGAAGCTTCGGTGCCGCTGCGCCGTCTGGAACGCCGCGTCCCTCAAGCGAAAGCGTTTGTCCGGCACATAGCCGTCGACGCCCGCTTCACTCAACGCCTGCATGCTGTCCTTGGTGTGAAAGCCGCTGTCGGCCGTGACCTTGGCCTTCCTATAGATGTCTTCTTCCCCGAGTTCGCGGAAGTTCCCGCGCACTTGCTCGGCCATCGGCACCAGCACCTCGGCTTCGTTTGCGCTGCCGAACGCTTCGGCGCCGACGATCACCTGGTGCTTGGCGTCGACGGCCGCCACACCGTTGTAGCCCTGGACGACGCCGTGGCTCGTCATCATCTTCGCCGAGTCCGCGTCGGTTATCGAGCTCTGCACCGGCTTGCCGGTGATGCCCTTCTTGTCGTCGGGGTTGCCCTGCAGCCATTCCTCGATTTTGGCGACCTTCGCCTTCATCACCTCGACGGCTTTCTGCTCTCGAGCGCGCATTCCAGGCACCGTCTCAGGCAGGCCGATCTTGTCCATCGTCTGGTGCTTGCTCACCAGCTTCTCAATCGTCGCGCCGAACTTCTGACGCTTATTCTCAAAGTCGGCGCGCGTCCCGCTCCACTCCTTCGACGCGTTCGATGACAGCTTGCAGCCGTCGAAGGCGAACATCTCTTTTCCGATGAGCCCGAGTTCGTCGCAGTACATCAGCACGTCGACGAAAAGCTTCTGTACGGCCGGGCCCAACTCACGGATGAACTGGGCGATCGTCGTGAAGTGCGGGCGCGTGTTGGCCGAGAGCGCCATCATCACCACGTTCTGCTGGCACGCCGCTTCGATCTCGCGGCTTGAGATCATGCCGCGCGCGTACGCGCACAGCACGATCTTCAGCATCACCCGCGGGTCGTAGGCCGGGGCGCCCGCGGCGTCGTTCGCGCGGGCCGCGTCTATCGTCGAGAAATCGAGCTTGTTGTCGACGATGTAGCTCAGCGCGTGCTCGAAAGTTCCCGGCAGGATCTGCTGATCGAAGGAGATCGAGATGAACTGACCTTGGGCGTATTCTACGGGCTTGTAGCGCGCCATCGAGAGGCCTCCGTGAAGAACGGCCTCATTTTATCGATTCGCAATCGGCGGGAGGGGATAAATCTACAGCTTCAACGCAGACGCTGTGCCGCCGCGGCTTCAACAGTCCAACCAAACGAGGCCGCCGGCTGGTCAAGCCAATGGTTAGGCAGAGGCACGCTCTTCTCCGCTTACAGGTCCCCAAAATGGAATTCGGGAAAGGCTAATTTTCTCCGTTTGAGAATCTCTCTCCTTCTCCAACTCCTCGTTCGTTAAACGGACGGAAGAAGAAAGCTCATTGAGCAGATACCCGCGTAGACTCAATCCATAAGTGATGATGTCGGCTTGATAGATGGAGAGTACAGGGTTCCCGGCTTCGCATGGATCTGACAGCAGATACCGATGTCCAAAAACGGGAATCACTTTGGGAGCTTTCAGGAATTCCTCTCGCAATTTCTGTTTCTGTAGCGCTACAGAACTTGGCTTATCACCCCATTCGTTCAACCAAAGGGCATTGTGATCAATGTCGAATTCAAGGCCGCTGAGCGGCCATTCAAGCCTCTCCCGAACGACGTCATCGTTAGAACGCCAGTCATGGAATCCGACACCTTCCACGAGCTCGGAACTTCCCTTGATCAATCTCATTAGTCCGCCGACCCACTTCCGCGCGAGCGGAGGCCTATCCGTCGTATGCAGGACATTTAGAAATAGCCGGTAGTCTGGCGGGAACGATAACCCCCATTTGTTCTCGATCTCAGATATCTCCGCTTCGCTAAGCGGTTTCGCCCAACGTGTGCCGGGCTGCCAACCATCACTAGGCAACTGCGGCAAATTCGCCCAGGATTCCTCAGTCCGCGAGCGAAGCCACTCGAGAAACTCCCGGTCAAGTGTCTGTGGTACAGTCATTTTATTCCGTTACAACTTTTCTGCCTAGACACAATGGTTGCGTGAAAGCAAAAGCTCGCCGTCCTTTGTATCGTGGGTCATGTCCCGGCAAGGGAAACACGGAGCCACAAAAGGAGGCGAGCTATGGGTGATTCTACCATGTACGTCGGTCTTGATGTCCACAAGGAGTCGATCGAGATCGCGTTGGCGTCGTACGACGGGGGTGAGGCGCGTCATTACGGAAGGATAGCAGGAGATCTCGAAGCCGTCGATAAGGTAATTTCGCGGCTGAAAAAGACGCACGCGAAGCTGAACTTCGTCTACGAGGCGGGTCCGTGCGGTTATGCGCTGCACCGGCACCTGACGCGGAAGGGCTTCGCGTGCTCGGTCGTAGCGCCGAGCATGATTCCGAAGTGCTCGGGCGACCGGATCAAGACGGACCGCCGGGACGCGATCATGCTGGCGAGACTGCACCGGGCGGGCGAGCTGACGGCGGTGTTCGTTCCGATGGCCGAGGACGAGGCGGTGCGCGACCTGACGCGCTCGAGGGAAGACGCGGTGGCCAACCACCGGCGCTCGCGCCAGCAGTTGGGCGCTTTGCTGCTGCGCCAGAACATCCGCTACACGGGCAAGTCAGCGTGGACCAAGGCGCATTTGAGGTGGCTGTCGGAGGTGAATATGCATCAGCCAACCCAGCAGATCGTCTTCCAGGAATATCTCAACGCCACTCAAGAGACCGACGGCCGCGTCGCGCGCATCGACGAGCAACTGCGGATCGCGGTAGAGGGCTGGCGCATGGCGCCGGTGGTGAGCGCGCTGCAGGCGCTGCGCGGCGTGTCGCTCAACGTCGCGGCGACGACCGTGGCCGAGATCGGCGACATGACGCGCTTCGACAAGCCGCGCCAGTTGATGGCGTTTCTGGGGCTGGTGCCGAGCCAGTATTCCTCAGGGCCGCGGGTACGCATGGGGCACATCACCAAGACGGGAAACGGGCACGCGCGGCGGGTGCTCGTTGAGGCGGCGTGGGCGCATCGCTTCCCCGCTAAAATCGCGCGCGCGCATCAGGTCCGCCAGGAGAACCTGCCGCAGGCGGTGCGAGACATCGCCTGGAAGGCGCAGCTGCGCCTGTGTCGCCGCTATCAGCGTCTGCTCGGCAAGGGCAAGACGAAGAACGTCGTGGTCACCGCGATCGCGCGCGAGCTCGTTGGATTTATGTGGGCGATCGCCCGGGAGGTGAAGCCGATCGCCGCCTAAGGGCGGCTAGGCGTTAACCGGACTTACAAGCGAGACGTGGGCAGAGTCAGGGGAATCCTCGACTGCGTTAAGAGCCGGCTCTTCGGAGTCGACGCTCGATCCTAGAGCGAGGCAGCCCCGTGACGAACAAGGGTCATGCGGTAACCAACCCGCGGATATCAGCAGGAGCGACCGTCGTCAGGAGCCCACGTCTCCCTTGGGGGTCTGGTTTTGTGCCAACTTCCAGTCACGATTTGGAGGGCGGAGAGTTCTGTCTACTTGACTTCAAGCAACCATATCAACGC
>JAYTIP010000172.1:0-9549 GCA_043731745.1 Elusimicrobiota bacterium
GTTCTTCTCCGGCCACACGGGCGTGCCGTTTCTCTACTTTCTGCTCAGCCGCGCCCGCCCGCGCGTCGCCTACGCGTGCCTGGCCATGGCCTTGCTCAACGCGATCGGGGTCCTGCTCACGCGCAATCATTACTCGATCGACGTGCTCGGCGCGTTCTTCATCGTCCCGACGATCGCGGCGCTCACGCGCGCGTTGTTCGGGCGCCTCGACCCCGAGCCCCCGCCGAAACTGATATAATCGGGTCGTGGAACACAAAGCCGCCGCGGCTCCCTCCGTCGGAGAAATCCTGACCGTCAAGGTCGACCGCATGGCCCCCGCCGGCGACGGCCTCGCCAAGGCCGAAGGCTCCAACCGCGTCGTGTTCGTCCCGGGCGCGGCACCCGGCGACCGCCTCGAGGTCGAGGTCTTCGACGCGAAATCCAACTTCGCCTGCGCTCGCATCAAGAAAGTCCTGTCCTCCGGACCCGAGCGCATCGACCCGCCCTGCCGCCACCACGCGGCGCCCTCGCGCCCCGGGCCCGCTTGCGGCGGTTGCGACTGGCAGCACATCGCCTACGAAAGCCAGCTCAAGCACAAGCGCGCCGTCGTCGTCGTCTGCGTCGCGCGCATCGGCAAGTTCCCCGACGCCGAAAAGATCGTGCTCGAGACCTTGCGCACGCCCAAGCCCTTCGGCTACCGCAACAAGGTCCAGATTCCCTTCATGCCCGGACCCAACGGCCCGCGCATGGGCTTTTTCTCCGCGGGCTCCCGAGAAATCGTGGACATGAAGGAATGCCCGATCCAGCCCGACCTGTCGGCGCGCATCGCCTTGTCGGTCAAGGAAATGGCGATCGCGCGCGGTTGGACCTACTTCGACGGCAAGACCGGGCGCGGCTGGCTGCGCCACCTTTATATCCGCACGAACGCCGAGGGCCGTGCCCTCGTCGCACTCGTAACGACGCACCAGGAGTTCCCCGACCGCGAGGTGTTCTCCGCGGAGCTGCGCGCGCGCCATCCCGAGATCGTCGGCATCCATCAGAACGTGAACCCCGAGCGCACGTCGGTCGTGCTCGGCCCCGTCTGGCGCCGCCTGTGGGGCCAGCGCGAGCTCGAAGAGACTTTGGGCCGCTTCCGCT
Organism: Elusimicrobiota bacterium; assembly: GCA_043731745.1. GTDB lineage: Bacteria > Elusimicrobiota > Elusimicrobia > UBA1565 > UBA9628 > GWA2-66-18. The sequence continues at coordinate 1,117 of JAYTIP010000172.1, forward strand.
TCGCCGCGTCGCCGGGGGCCTTCCTGCAGGTCAACACGCCGGGCGCTGAGATCCTCTACGACGCGGCCAAGGCCGCGGTCAAAGAGGGCGGCAAGAAGTTCCCCGTCGGACTCGACCTGTACTGCGGCGTGGGCACGCTCACCCTCTGGATGGCGGACTGCTACCCGCGCATCATCGGCGTCGAGGAAAACAAGGACGCGATCAACGACGCCTACCGCAACGCCGAGCACAACCGCGTGCGCAACGCCCGCTTCAAGGCCGGCCGCGCCGAGTCGGTGCTCCCCAAGCTCGCCGCCGAGCTCCCCTCCGAGGTCTGCGCCGTCGTCGACCCGCCCCGCGTCGGGCTGTCCCAGCCCGTGCGCCGCTTCCTGACCGACAAGAAGATCAAGCGCCTGGTCTACGTCTCCTGCGACCCCGCCACCTTCGCGCGCGACGCCGGCTTCCTGTGCCACTCCGGTTACATCTTGCGTCGCGTTCAGCCCGTCGATCTCTTTCCACAAACCAGCCACGTCGAACTCGTCGGGCTGCTCGACCGGAAGTAGGTCTTTAGGCCTAGGCGTTGGGGGACCAAAAGGCCTTGTTTTTTGGCGGTTTTGGGCTTATATACCGAAGGACCATTCCCTTATAAGTGACTGAGAGGACCCCCATGAACACCCCTCGCCTCGCGCTACTCGCGTTAATCTCGCTGTGCGCCTCGTTCGCGCCCCTCCCATCCCGGGCCGCGGACCTCACTTGGGACCGGACCCAAAACGGCGACGCCTGGCAGGGCGTCAACTTCACGGACGAAAACGGCGTCGCGCGAACCTACTACTTCCGTATCGACGACACGGGTGAGCATCCCGCTCTCTACGTCCTGAAGTCCAAGGCCGATCCTCTCGTCAAGAACAGCACGGCCCTCGAAGCGCAGCCGTCCGCGTACACCTTGAACAAATCCGTCACGGGCTGGGTCTTCAAGGACACCAGCTACGCCGTCACCCGCGCCGGGACCTCCCTCAACCTGACTCCTAAGCTCGGCGACACCTGGGGCATGGCGACCTGGCGCAACTCTCCGTCGGCGAAGTATGTGGAACTGCCCCAGAGAGGCACCACCGTCAAGAGACGCGTCCGCGTCGATGAGTACGAGCCGGAGAAGTTCACCGTCGTCGTCGGACCGCCGCTGGGCACCGGGGAAAACTTGGACCCGACCCCGATGAGCAACTACAAAGAGAACGTTCCCGCCACCGCTTGGGCCAATTTTTACTTCGACGCCCCGCCCAGCGGCCGCAACTCCTACTCTTACAAACTGGCCCAGTCCCGTTACGGGGAGTTGCGCCGACGCGTCTATCCTTTTGAGGTCATCTACGATCCGAAGTCCTGCTTCGTGTCGCAGGAAGGCTGCAACGACGCCGAGTCGGCGGACATCGCCGCCGCCGCGGACGAAGCCGCCGCCGGCAACCTGCGTACCGTCGACCGCCTCACCAAAGCCGGCCACGAGCGCATCAAAGCCCGCGTGAGCACTTTGCGGACCGCGCTCGACACCGGCGCGGAAGACTCTTTCGGTCCGGAAGAGACCGAGCTCCTTCAGAAGCTTCTCGCCAACTACGGGCAGACCAAGGCGTTCGACGCCGAGCTCAACGCCGCCCGCTCCAAGCCCGAAGATCTCAAGAAGTTCGTCGCCAAGTGGCGCGGTTACCTCAAGGGCGAAGTCGACGCGTACCTCAAGGACCCCAATCTCGCCAAGAGCGAGATGCCTGATCGTAACGCCCTGCGCAAAGCGCAGGCCGACCGCATGCAGGCGGCCGTCGCCCAGAAGGTCGTCGCTCCCGCGCCCCCGCCGAAGAAGGAAGGCGGGACGCCTCCCGGTCCCGTCACGACTCCCGTCAAACCCCCCTTCGACTTCGTCGGAGGCAACCTCAACGGCGCTTTCGGCGGGCTCGACAGCTCGATCGGCAAGCCCACGCCGGCGAAGGAGTGGTATACCTTCACCGTAACGGGCGGGCCCGGGGGCGGCGGCAAAGCTTACTGCCGGCTCGGCACGATTCCGAAGGATTACATGTCCTGGGTGAAGGCCGCGGCCATGGTCAACCGTCCCTTCGAGTGCGTGCTCCTCAAGCCACCCGTGCCCAAGGCCGTCGCCGGCAAGCTCGAAGCGGAGCTCCTGAGCGTGGGCTCGGCGTCGTTCGCCACCCCGATCCCCGCCGCCGTCGGCGAGATCAAGATGACCTTCATCGCCGTGCCGTGGGCCACCATGACCCTGAGCGCCGGCGCGCCCATGCGCGACGCGACCACCTTCCTGCCCAAGTGGGGCAAGGCCGACGCGCCTAAAACCGACGCCCCCGTGCCCGCCGACGCGGCGGCCGGACTGCCCGCGACCTTGCTGTCGAAGGAAGAACTGGCGTGGCTCGTCAAGACGGACGCCTCCGAGTACAACGACAAGCTCGCCGCGGCGAACAAGCTCGAGGCGGACAAGAAGGGTCCGGCCATCGCGGCCTTGGTCAAGGAGTACCGCGGAAAGATCGCCAAGAACCTGGAACCGGACACGACCTACGCCGCGGCGGCAGGCAAGGCCGACGCGACGACTGGACAGATCAACGCCGCCTTGCCCAAGGAGCGCTACGGGGCCCCCGGCGGCGAGATCGTTGGACTGACCGGCCCCAAGACCGCCGTCCAGCTCACGAAAGAGGAGTACGACAAGCTCACTCCGGAGAAGAAAGCCGCTTACGAGAAGGCCCGCCTCGGCCACGACGGCACCGGCGGCGACATGAAGAATCCGAAGTTCAGCGAGAACAACTACGATCCGATCCTTCTCCACGCCGCCACTATGGCGGCGCGCGGCCCGGCGCCGACGACCGGAAAACCGGCCGGCAAGCCCGATGGAAAGCCCGACGCCAAGCCGGATGGCAAGCCTGAGGGCAAGCCCGAGGACGCGCTGGCCCCGCTCACCGACGCGGAAATCGCGATGCTGACGCCCGCGGAGAAGACGAAGTACGAGGGGCAACGCACCGCCGCCAACGCCACTCCCCCCAACGCGAGCGCCAAGAAAGGCCTGGCCGACCTAAGCAAGCAGTACCGCGACCGGATCAAGTCCGAAAACCGCTCCGCCTACCCGCCGGAACTCGAGGGCAAGACCGACATCACCGAGAAGCAGTTCGACGACATGCAGGAGTGGCAGAAGCGCCGCTTCTGCGCGAACCGCCCGGTCGCCGTCGGAACCTACGCCAACGACCAGCGCGCCGCCGGCCTCAAGGGCGGCACCGACAAGACCTTGGGCCTGGCGGACACCCAGAAGGGGCAGGGCGACACGGGACCCAAGACCTCGACGAATCAAAGCGCAGGCACGCCGAATCCGTGGGACGCGAAGTGCAAGGACCACCGCGACAACCCCCCGGACATCTCCGGCGCCCGGCAAAACATCTCCGGCAGCGTTCCTGACCCCGGCAAAGATGCGGAGATCAAGGAAGAAAAGCCCAAGCCCTGGGTGACAGCGCCTCTGCTCATCCGCGGCGCGCAAGGCGCGTTGGTGGGACTGCTCCTCGGCTCGCTGTTCGGACCTATCGGTCTGATTGCCGGCCCGCTCATCGGCGCGGCGCTGTTCTACGGCGTCTCGAAGTACATGACCGACAAGGAATCCGACAAGTAGCGGGCCTTTAGGCCCAGGCGAACGGGGGCCGTACGCCCCTGTTCGCCCGGCGCCCCGGCGGGTACCCTATGGGGTATGAACACCCGCTTCCTGGTCGTGCTCGTGGCCGTCGTCGCCCTTCTCTCCCCCCTGCTCGCCGTTGCCGGCGCCTTGGGCGAGGCGCAGAACGCCGGCGTCAATCCCGCTTCCTACGACGGAGCGCGCACGCTCCCGGAGGGTGACGCCGTGCGCGCGTCCAATAGCGGCGACCGCCGCGGGCGCGCCGCGATCTCGGCCAATACTCCGGCCAAGGCCCAGCCCGCCATGGTGGCGGCACCCGTCCCGGGCGACGACACCGAGCTCAAGCCCGAGAAGAAAAGCTCGTGGTTCACCTGGCCGCTGGGCATTCGCGCGCTGCAGGGCGGCTTGGTCGGACTGATCATCGGCTCGTTGTTCGGGCCTATCGGCCTGATTGCCGGCCCGCTCATCGGGGCGGCCTTGTTCTACGGCGTGTCGAAGTACATGACCGACAAGGAGTCGAAGGCCTCATGAAGAATTTTCTCCCCGTCTTGATCGCCGCCGTCTGCTTCGCCGCGCCGGCCTTCGCCGGAACTGCGGCGGTGCAAGCGCGCGGCGCCGCCGAGAATTCCGCGTCCTTCGACGGCGCCCGCGCTCGCCCGGTTCTAGAGGCCGTGCGGCCGGACGCCAATGCGGATAAGCGCACGCCGGGAGAGATCGCCGCAGAAGAGCAAGCAAAAGCGGACGCCCGAAGGAACGCTCCAATGGCCCTCAACGCGCCGCTGCCGGCGCCGGCTGCGCCGTCGCCGCTTGATAACCCCGTCGACGAGAACGGCCCGCTGTACGGCCTCGCGGGATTGGGCGTGGGCGCCGCGTTCGGCGGACTGCTCGCCTTGGGCCTGTCGCGCCTGAACGCCTAAGCGGGCTACTTCTTCGGAGTCAGCAGGTACGCGGCTTCTTTGTTGCCGCCCTGCTGCGCCAGCGCCAAGGCCGTCTTGCCGGAGGACAGCTTGAGCGAGGCGTCGGCGCCCGCGTCGAGCAGAGCCTTCACGAGGGCCGCGTCGCCGACGGAGGCCGCGAGCATCAGCGGCGTCCAGCCCTGCTTGTCCTTTTGATTGAGCTTGGGCTTGGCCGCGAGGAGCACCAGCGCGACCGCGCGCTTAGCGTTGGCCGCCGCGGCGAGGTCCTTGCCGGTGGGCGGAAAGCAGGCTTTGTGCAGCGGCGTGTCGCCCAGGGCGTCGGTCAAGTTGACGTCGGCGCCGGCCGCGAGCAGGGCCTTCGCGGACGCCGCCTGGCCGAGCGCGGCGGCGACGGTGAGCGCGGTCATGCCGTTGTCGGACGCCGCGAGCTTTCCATTGACGGGCGTCCCGGCCTTGATCAGGCGGTTGATCTCGGCGACATTGCCCGCGCCGGAGGCTTCGATGAGCGGCTTGACCGGCAGCTTGGCGGCCTTGGGAGCGGCGGCGAAAGCGGACAGGCTGGCGAAAGAGAGCGAGAGGGCGAGCGCGGTTTTGATCATAAACGAAGAGTAGCCGTTCAGCGGCGCAAAATCAATGGCCCGCGGCGGGGGCCGGGGCGGGCTCGTCTTTCATGCCCCAGGCGAGCATCAGCGCGCCGACGGTGATGCACGAATCGGCCACATTGAACACGGGCCAATGGTGGATGTGCAGGAAGTCGACGACGAAGCCGAAGCGCAAACGGTCGTAGAGGTTGCCGACCGCGCCGGTGGTCACGAGCAAAGCGCCGCCCTGCAGCCACACATCGTCCTTGGGCCAGCGGCGCCGCAAATACTGAAGGCCGATCACGAGCCCGATCGAGACGGCGGTCAACAGCTTGCCCGCACCGCGCCCCATGCCGAAAGCGGCGCCGGTGTTCTCCACATAAGTGAGGTCGAAGAACGGAATCAGCGCGATCGTGCCGATGGGTGCCAGCTTGGCCGCGGCCCAGACCTTGGTGGCCCGGTCGAGGGCCAGCAGGCCGATTACAACTGCCGCGCGCAGCGCCCGCATAGCTCCGGTGCGGCGGCGTTGGAACCGAGGTCGGTCTGCCAGCGCCAGCAGCGCGGGCACTTCACGCCTTCGGCGTGAAGTACCGTTATGTCGGCGCCCGCCCCCCATTCGACCTGTGAGACGATGAACAATTCTTCGAGGTTGAGCGCCTTGAACTCGGCGGCGTCGCCGGGCAGGACAACCTTGGCGTCGAGGGACTTGCCGATGAGCTTGGCGGTGCGCGCCTCCTCGAGCTTCTTGCTGACGCGTTCGCGCAGGGCGAGCGCGTTGGCCCAGCGGCCGGCGAGCGCGGCGTCGGTCCACTGCGCGGGCGCCTCGGGAAGGTCCCACAGAAAAACGCTGTCCGAGGGCTTCGACGGCCAGAAGCGCCACGCCTCTTCCGCCGTGAAGGAGAGGATCGGCGACAGCAAGGAGCACAGTCGCGCGAGCGTCTCGGCCATCACGGTCTGCGCGGCCAAGCGCTCGGGGGCGTCGAGGTTGTAGGTGTAAAGGCGGTCCTTGGTCCCGTCAAGGTACAAGGCGGAGAGGTCGAAGGCGCAGAAGTCCACGAGCCGCCTCGCGGCGTCGCGGTAGCGGTAGGCGCGATAGTCCTCGAGCACCGCCGTCTGGAGCGCGGCCAGGCGGTGGAGGAGGTAACGCTCCATCTCGGGAAGCTCGCCGTACGCGATCTTTTTGGAATCGTCGAAACCGTCGAGGCTGCCGAGCAGATACTTGAAGGTGTTGCGCACGCGGCGGTAAGAGTCGGCCGGTCCATCGAGAAGCTTGTCGGAGATGCGCACGTCGTCGTTGTAGTCGCACAGCGCGACCCACAGGCGCAGGAGGTCGGCGCCCCACTTGCCGATGACTTCCTGGGGCGCGACGACGTTGCCCGTCGACTTGTGCATCGCGCGGCCCTTCTCGTCGAGGACGAAGCCGTGGGTGAGCACGGCCTTGTACGGGGCCTTGCCGCGAAGGGCGGTGGACATGACGAGGGAGCTCTGGAACCAGCCGCGGTGCTGATCGGAGCCCTCGAGGTACAGGTCGGCCACGGCGTCCTCGCCGAGCACGGAGAGCCAGGACACGCCCGAGTCGAGCCACACGTCCAAGATGTCCGACTCGCGACGGAAGCCCCCCTCGAGCGCCGGATGCTCGGGCAGGAAGGACCAGTCCTTGCGCGTGAGGACTTCGCCCCACTTCTCGAACCAGAAATCGGTGCCGTTGGTCGCGGCGTGGCGCTCGATGGCCTGAAGGACGGCGTCGTCGAGCACGGCCTCGCCGGTCTTAACCGAGTAGAGCACGGTGATGGGCGTGCCCCACACGCGCTGGCGCGAGAGGCACCAGTCGGGGCGGTTGGTCACCATCGAGGCGATCCGGTTGCGGCCCTCGGCGGGCACCCACTGAACCGAGTCGATTTCCCTCAGAAGATGAGCTCGAAGTTCCTCAGACAGCTTCAAAAACCACTGCTCAGTCGTGCGGAAGATGACGGGGTTCTTGCAGCGCCAGCAATGCGGGTAGGAGTGCTGGATGTCCTTCTTGGCGAGCAGAAGTCCGCGCTCCAGAAGATCGGCGACGATCTCCGGGTTTCCCTCTTTGAAGATGTGCTTGCCTTTCCACTTCGGGGCCTTGTCGTTGAACACGCCCGAGTTGTCGACGGGGTTCAAGATCTGGAGCTTGTAGCGCTGGCCGGTCGCGAAGTCGTCTTCGCCGTGGCCGGGAGCGGTGTGCACGATGCCCGTGCCGTCTTCGGCCGTGACGTAGTCGGCGACGACGGCGCGGCCCGACGCGTCTTCCGGGGACGGCGGGAACGGGAGCGTGTAAGTGATTTCGGGGTTGTCGAAGAAGGAGCCGTCCCAGGATTTGATCTCGCTCCAGCTCGTCGCGCCGATGGCGGCCTTCACGGCCTCGAGCCGGCCGTGGCCGAGGAGCAGGGAACGCTTCACTCCCCCGACTTCGGCCGCCACCAAAGTGTACTTGAGCAGCGGGTTGAAGGCGGCCGCGCGGTTGGCGGGCAAGGTCCACGGGGTCGTCGTCCAGATCACGAGCTCCGCGCCCTCGAGAAGCTGAAAATCGCCCTTGGATAAAGCGGCCGGGAACGGACGGATTTTCAGCGCGACATAGATGGAAGGAGAAGTTTTGTCCTTGTACTCCACTTCGGCGTCGGCCAAGGCGGTCTCGCAGGTCGGGCACCACAGCACGGGCTTAAGGCCGCGGTACACATGGCCCTTCTGCACGAGCAGGCGGAAGGCGCGGAGAATCTTGGCCTCGTATTCGCGCGTCATCGTCTTGTAAGGGCGCTCCCAGTCGCCGAAGAGGCCCAGACGCTTGAACTCGGAGCGCTGAAGGCCGATGAAGCGCTCCGCGAACGCGGCCGCGTCCTTGCGGAACTTGGGGATGTCGGTGACGCCGCGCTTGCTCATCTTCATCTCTTTGAGCAAAGCGGTCTCGATGGGCAGGCCGTGGCAGTCCCAGCCAGGCACATAGGGCGCGGCGTGGCCCATCAACGCACGGGCCTTGACCGTCATGTCCTTGAGAGTCTTATTGAGCGCGTGGCCGATGTGGATGTTTCCGTTGGCGTACGGCGGGCCGTCGTGGAGCACGAAGGAAGGCCGGCCCTTTTGGCGCTCTTGGAGCTTTTCGTACAGCCCGGCTTCTTCCCAGACCTTCAGCATCTCCGGTTCGCGCTTCGCCAGATCCCCCTTCATGGGGAAATCGGTCTTCGGGAGATGGATCGTCGCCGACCAGTCGGTGCGCGCCTCGGGCATCTTCCCATTCTACAAAACTGGGGTCAGGCTTACCGGTATTTGCAGTATTTACGTAAGGGCTTCTTTG
>JAYTIP010000173.1:0-2260 GCA_043731745.1 Elusimicrobiota bacterium
AGGCGTCGTGCTTCTCGGCGGTGGCTCCGGTCAGCGGCTGGAACCAGTGGCAATAGTGGGTCGCACCCTTCTGGATCGCCCAAGTCTTCATGGCCGAGGCCACGGCGTTGGCGCAATCGAGGTCGAGGCGCTCGCCTTTGGCGGCGGCTTCCTGAACCTTGCGGAAGGTCTCCTTGGGCAGGAGAAGCTTCATGGTCTCGAGGCCGAACACGTTGCAGCCGTAGTAGTCGGAGACCTTGGGGCGGGCGGGGGCGGCGGAGCGCGACTTGGACTTGGCGGTCATTGAATCAACGGCTCCATGCTGTCTGGGGGTCATCTTCCCTCCATGATATTTAGCGGCTCGACGAATTATCCCGGGGCGACTTTTATCGCCGCCTTCGGGCCTCCTCCGTCGAGGCTAGTCTATAAATCTTGTCCGTCCCAAGTCCAGACCGCGAACGAATATTTACACATCCGTCATCGATTACGGTCAATACAGGGCCTAGGGTCGGCCGGGCCAAAAAACGATGCGACTCTTGGGCCAAGGGACCCGTACGGATAACAAAGGTTACGCGTTAGGATGTACGGATGATCAACCCCTCGCGTTCCTTTATCACCCGCTTTGTCGCGTCTTTTATCTCCTTGGTCTTGATCCAGACCGCCCCCGGTCTCGGTGTTTACGAGGCCCTCGCACAGGTGAGAACCGCGGCCGGAACGGCTGCAGGAACGGTCGGTGGTGTGGCACCGGTGCCGGTGCAGTTGACCGTGCCGTCGGCGGACATGACAAATCCGTCCGCGTCCCTCGGCTTAACCCCGACATTGTCCGTTCCCAACGCGGCGCCCGCGCCGATCACCCCCTCCGTTGCCGTTGAAGCCGCTGTTGAAAAAGCCGTTCCCGCGTCCGCGCCCATTATTTCCGTGATGCCGCTGTCGTTGCGTTCGCCGTTATTGCCCGCGGCGGCGAAATCCGTTTCCGTCAACGCCGCCGATTCGTCGGTCTCCCCGGCCCTCACCCCGAACTCCCCCGCCGCCGCCATTGCCGTTCTGAACGAGTCGGCCGTTTCCATCGCGAATATCCCCACCAAGAGCGCCCCCACCGCCCTGCTGAACACTTTGGCGCGTCTCTTCGACGGCTCCCGCACTAATGAAGGAAGCCTGCTCGTCCCCGCCGCCGCCTCGATCGGCGATTCCCGCCCCTCAGCCCTCACCCCCGCCCTCTCTCCCGCCGCCACCTCCGACGCCCAACCCCCGCTGCCCTCCCCCAACGGCGACGCCCCCAAAACTCCGGGCCGCGCCCGCGTCTCGATCGGCCTCGCGCTCGCCGGAATCGGCGCCGCCACCGCGTGGTACACCACCGGTTGGGCCGTGGCCGTTCTAGGCTCGTTGCTGACGCCGTTCGTCGCCGTCCCCGCCCTCGTTCTCGCCGGCTCGTGGACCCTCCTCGGCGCCCTCGCCGGCTTCGCCGCCTTCTCCGTCGAGACCTGGACCGGCTTCCCCGCCGATCTCAAGAAGAGCTCCTTCTCCGCCGGCGCGATGACTTACCGCTTCTGGGCGCGCTTCGGCCTCATCTTCGACTCCGTCCTGCGCGGCGGCTCCACCGACGAGGCGATGAAAAAGGACCTCTCGGCCAACATTCTCCAGTACCCCATCATCGCCTGGCTCTTCGTCCTGGCCGGCTACGGCATGGCGCCCGTCGCCTTCGTGCTCGGCGCCGCGTATCGCCTCATCGGCACGCCCTTCCTCGCCGCCTTCCGCGGCGCCCGCGAGGTCATCGTCGGCTTCTTGCCGTGGATGGTGCGCGTGTTCCGCTTCTTGAGCCGCCTCATCGTGCGCATCTTCCCCTTCGTCGGCGGCCTTATCGGCGGCGCCGTGAAGACCGCCTTCTTCGCCGCCGCCGCGGGCGCCGTCGTGCTCGCCGGACCGATCGCGCGCGACGCGTTCGAGAATTCCTACAAGCCTTCGACCTTGCCCGGCTGGATCGGCTACCGCCTGACCCAACTCGTCGCGCTCGCCGCGACCCTCGTGACCGGCGCGGTCGGCGCCGTGGTCGGCCTACTCGTTTCGCCCATCCACATCGTGATGGGCGCGCTCGAGCTTGCCTTCGACTGGTCCAATATCAACGCGACGGGCGAAGCCTTCTTCACCCGCTGGATGGGCTCGATCAAGAACGACGCAGGCCTGCAGGCCCTGATCAACCGCGGCTTCCCCTCGGCCGAGAAGAATCTCTCGCTGCCGACGCGCGTGGCGCGCACGCTCAACGGGACCGCGATCTCGCTCCTCG
>JAYTIP010000174.1:0-4531 GCA_043731745.1 Elusimicrobiota bacterium
CTCATCGACGAGACCGTGTTCATGGTCGAGCACCCGGTGCCCGTGCTCGGCAAGCTGCGCGACGCGCACATGGCGCTGCCCGCGGAGCTGCTCAAGCTCGTGATGAAGAAGCAGCTCAAGTTCTTCCCCGTCGTCACGAAAGACGGCCTCCTTCACCCCTTCTTCGTCGGGGTCCGCGACGGCCTCTCCACCGGCAACGAGCTCGTGCGCGAAGGCTACCAGCGCGTGCTCGAGGCCCGCTTCAACGACGCCGCCTTCTTCGTCGGCCGCGACACCGCGTCGACACTCGAGAGCAAGCTTCCGCAGCTCGAGCGCGTGACCTACCAGAAAGCGCTCGGCTCGATGTCGCAGAAAGCCGCTCGCGTCGAAGAGCTCGCCTCGTGGATCGGCGAGAAGCTCCGCCAAACCGCCCCCGTCGACGAACAGTCCGTTCGCCGCGCCGCGAAATTGGTTTACGCCGACCTCGTCAGCGACGTCGTCAAAGAATTCCCCGAGCTTCAGGGCCACATGGGCGGCGTCTACGCCCGCAAGGACGGCGAATCCGAAAAAGTGGCGCTCGCCATCGAGCAGTTCTACTACCCCGTCGCCGCCAAGTCCCCCGCGCCCGCCACCGCCGAGGCCGCGGTCGTCTCCTTGGCCGGAAAGCTCGACAGCCTCGCGGGTTGTTTCGCCGCGGGCCTCATCCCGACCGGCTCGGCCGACCCCTTCGCCTTGCGCCGCCAAGCGCTCGGCCTCATCCGCATCGTCCTCGAGAAACAGCTTCCGCTCGACCTCGACGAAGCCGTGGCGCGCGCGCTGTCGCTTCAGCCCGTCGCCGTCCCCGAACCCGCGAAGCTCGCGTCTCAGCTCACCGAGTTCATCTGGGGCCGCGCGCAATCCCTCTTCGAAGAGATGGGCTACGCCGTCGACGAGGTCCGCTCCGTGCGCGTCGGCGCTTTGAAGAACGTCCCCAACGCGTTCCTTCGGCTTTCTGCGCTCCGCGCCGTCCGCCGCGATCCCGCCTTCGAGCCCTTGGCGGCCGCCTTCAAGCGCGCCTCCAACATCCTCAAACAAGCCAAGATCGTCGACGGCCCCGCACCCGACCGCGCGCTCCTGCGCGACGACGCCGATTACGCGCTCTACGACGCGCTCGTCTCCGCCGAAGGCGCCGCCAACGACCGCATCGTGCGCGGCGACTTCGAGGGCGGCCTCAAATCTCTCGTCTCGGTGAAGCCGCATCTCGACGCATTCTTCGAGAAAGTCATGGTCATGGTCGAGGATGAATCCTTGAAGAAGCAGCGGCTGGCCTTGTTGGGCAAGCTCGTTCGCGCCTTCCGCCTCGTCGCCGACCTCTCCGAGATCCAGGTCGCCGCGTCGTGATCCGCGCCTTGCTCGCCGGGCTTCTTCTCGGCGCCTGCACGACTGCGCCGACGCGTATGAGCGTCAACCTATTCCCGCCCGCCTACTCGACCGCGATGTCTTCGACGCCGGGCCTGGGGCTAACGCCGATCTCCGAACCGCCCAAGGGCGTGAAGGTGCGCTATCGCTGGTCGACGACCGAGGGCTTCTTCGTCACGCAGGACGACGCCACCTTGGAAATCTCCAATCACGGCCCTGAATTCCTCACCTTGGCGGGTAAGGTGTACTGGAGCTACGATCCCGGAATTCAGACGGGCCGCGGCGAGAAGCCGGTGCACATCTCCGTCCTCACCGAAAACGTCAAGACCGGCCAGCCTCTCGCCCGAGCCGACTTCGACTTGGTGTTCGACGGCAGCGTCTTTCGCGCCGCGCACTAACCGACGACGACGCTCGTCATCGAGATCGAGCTCTCGACGGCCTCATTAAAGAACGCGACCTTCTCACCTTTTCGCCGCACCCCGAGCGCGTACAGTAGCGGGAAGTAGTGCTCGGGCGAGGGGATCGACATCCTCGCGTCGGGGCCGAGACCTTCGTAATCGGCGAGGGCGCCGTGATCTTCCGCCTCGATGAGCTCCTTCACCTTCTCGTCGAAGCGCGCGGCCCAGTCGTACGCGGGCTTCGGCCGAAAGCTGAACAGGGGCAAGTTATGGACGATGTTCCCGCTGCCCATCACGAGCACCCCTTCCTCGCGCAACGGCGCCAGCTTCCGGGCGAGCTCGAGGTGATGGCCTCCGCCCTTGCTTGTGTCGAGGCTTAACTGCACGACGGGAATGTCGGCCTTCGGGTACATCGCGACGAGTACGCTCCACGAGCCGTGGTCGAGTCCCCATTGCTCGTCCTGGTTCACCTTCGGTAAGAGCTCCGCGACGCGCCGCGCGAGCGCGGGGCTGCCCGGTGCCCGATACCGGACATCGAACAGCGCCTGCGGAAAACCGCCGAAATCATGGATCGTCTCAGGTCTTTCCGACGCGGTCACCGCGCAGCCGCGCGATTCCCAGTGGGCGGACACGCACAGGATCGCCTTGGGCTTGGGCAGCTTCTCCCCGAGGCTCGTCCAGGCTCTGCGGTAATCATTGTCCAAGATCGCGTTCATCGGGTTGCCGTGTCCGACGAAGACGGCGGGCATGATCATGGCGCTTTTCTCGCGTTTTCCAACTTGTCGAGCTTCTCCTTGAACTCGCCGACCTTTTTCTCGAACGCGTCCGGGGGCTGTTGGCCCGGCTTCAGCTTTTCGACGCTGCCGATCTCGATGAATTGGAGTTTCGGGTTGAAGGGATGGTCGTAGCGGAGCGCGACGGTGAGCCTCGACTTCTCGTACTGCAGATACAACGGCAGCATGATCTCGTCGCCGAACAAGGTCAACCCTCCCCCCCGGCAGGCCTTGATGGGGCCCTGGTCCTTCGGCAGATCCTGAAACTGTCGGGAGGCCGCGATCTCGTGGTACGGGCTCTTGATTTGGCCGGCCAGCCAGTTGATCACAGTTGAAAAAGTCAATTCGCGGCTCACGGTCTTCCTCTGTATGGGTGCTGAGGCCGCCGCAAAGTCGCCCTTGGACAGATTCGCGCACATGGTCTCGACTCCGAGTTTCTTCTCGAGATCTCCGAAAGTCATTTGGGCGAACCCGGCGGCGGGCAATCCGAACAACAAGACGAGTGCGAGTCGGCTCATGGGTTCGACTGACCAGTGAGAATTTTTTTGTCGACCATGAACTTGGTTCCGTAGCCGATGAGTTTGAAGCCGCCGACAAAGACGGCCACGGCTAGGCCGATGATGATGAGCGCCGTCTTGGCGGTATCGTTCATTTTATTAAGCCCTGCCCATGTGGTTGATCATGTTTATGCCGGTCGCCGTGTCGAGGCGTTGCTCTCTGCGTCATTGGCACAAATCCCGCGTTCTTGAAAAAATTGCGTTGGAATTATCATCCGAATTCGTATCGCGCGCGAGATGCGGATAATGCTTATTTTTTCTATTTAATTTTTCTTAAAACGCAGGCCGGCGCCCTTAAGGTCCTTTAGGTATTGCTCTTACATCTTTGATGACAGTGTTTTACGCAGGGGCTGACCGGCGGCGGCTGAAACTTTCCAACCAAACGAGGCCGCCGTCTGGGCAAGGTAATGGTTAGGCTGCGGGTTGGCCATAATTTGGTTTCCAAACGTGCAAATACCAATATGCAGGCATTGATGCAACGCTTCCGAGAACAAGAGCGACGGCCCACAATGCCTTTCTACTCTTCGAGAGCGTTTCCAATCCATACAAATGAACGCTGTAAAAAATAATGAGTGCGAATATTCCCAAAATGGTCAAAGGTCCAAGTGACCACGCGAGCGTAAAAATGACCGGGACTTCCTTTGGACCTTTTGCCGTAAAAAAGACGATGTACCCGAAAGTCACCGTGAAAAAGAGCCAATAGACCGTTGGCCAGATGGTGATGACCCCCAAGACGAGTGCTTTCGTTTTGTTCATCGTGTAAGCATCCTAACGAAGCTGTAGAATAACCCCCTTTTTTAAATTCTGAATCGAGAATTCAGGGTCGAAACACCTGCCTCGACATCGAATCGTCCAACCTTGGGCATCCTCGTGCGAAAAAAATTTGTGCGATTCTTCGTTTTTTCGCACTTTGACATTATTCTACAGCTTCAACGCTGAGGATGTGCGGCGGCGGCTATAAGTAATTTCCTCACCCGGGCCGCCGTCCGCACAATCCCATGGTTAGGCCGAAGACTTGTGCTAACCCCGCCGCTTGCTATCGTGTGGCCCAAAATCCTCCGAGTGCTTTTGCCAGGGCTCCTAATCCTAAGTTGTATATATCAGCTCCCAAACATGAGTACACATGCATAAAGTGAGGCCGAGGAAGAAATAAAAGCGGAGAACAACGAGTAGATAAATAGTCTCACATGATCCGACTTATTGGTGGGCCGAATTATCCAAAAATAGCTTCCATAGAAAAGCAGAAAGGCGAAAAATGCGAGGGATGGAGATGTAAAGGGTGGAAATCGCGAAACGTGGGTTAAATCCAATCGATTCTGGATCCTCCAATGAGTCACGCCAAGGTCTGCAAGGATTTGAAGGCATGCGACTACGAAGGCAGGGGCTAGGAGAATTTTCATTTCACGCATCCGTTTGCTTTGAGGCC
>JAYTIP010000175.1:0-2297 GCA_043731745.1 Elusimicrobiota bacterium
CCGCGGCGCCGATTGCCTCGTTTTTAAAGCGCGGGATTAAGCGCGGCGACGGCGGCGTCGTGAATCTTCGGGTCGGTGCTGTTCGACGCGGCCGTGAAGGCCTCGCGCGCCGCGTCGTCCTTCTTGAGCTTCGCGTAGGTGTAACCGAGCTGCAGCGCCGTGAAGCCGTCCTGCGGCTCGAGAACGCGCGCCGCCTCGAAGTTGCGCGCGGCCTCGGACAGCTTGCCGTTCTCGTAGTTGAGGAACCCGAGCTGCTTGAACGCCGCCGCGTTTTTCGGATCCGCGACGGAGGCCGACACGAACCGGGCACGCGCCGACGCCTTGTCGCCGCGGCTCAGCGCCGCGTAACCCTGCTCGAGGAGCTTGCGCGCCTTGAGATCCGCCGCGGCGGGGGCCGCGTTCTTCAGGTTCTCGATCGCGGTCTGCGCCGGGGCCTTGAACTCCCCTTCCTGGGCCGCGACCTGCTCGAACTCCGCGGACGCGCCCTCGATGTCGCCGGCGCCCTGGAGCGCGTACGCGTAGTCCATGCGCAAGCGCTGGTCGCCGGGCTCCTGGGCCGAGGCCGCCTTGAAGTTCCGGGCGGCCGACTTCCACTGCTTGACGCCGGAGTAAAGATAGCCGAGCGACACGAGCGCGGCGTGGTTCTCGGGTTCGGCCTTCAGCACGGACTGGAACGCCGCGATCGCCTCGGTGTTCTTCTTTTCTCCGGCCAGGCGGTAGCCCCTCTCGAGCTTCTTCTGGACCGGCGACGCAACGGCGACGGCGTTAGCGGTGGGAACGGACTCCTGGGCCGACGCGGAAGCGGCGGCCACCGACAGTACGACGGCGAGCAGATGACGCATGTTATTCTCCTTTTGGATGTTGGTTGATGAGGATTCGGTCAGCCCAGATTAAGAGCGATTTTTCTAGCCCGGCAGTTCCGCGGGGTGCGGCCGGGAGCGGACGGGCAGAACCTGCGTCATCCACCGCTCCTTGATCCAGGCGTCGATCATCCGGTCGCTGAACACCTCTCCGCAGGTGAGAAATCCGCGGTCCGTGTCCAGGCTCTCGAGCGCCGACTCCAGGCAATGCGGCGTACGGACGGCTGGAGGGTGCGCGCCGTCGATCGACGGCTCGATCATCCTCTCGACGCCGTCGAGGCCCGCCATGATGATGGCCGCGAACGCCAGGTAAGGGTTGCAGGTCGAGTCCGGCGCGCAGAATTTGACGCGCCGCGCCCCGGCTGCCGTCGAGCGCGCGGGAATCCTGCAGGCCGCCGCACGGTTCGTCGCCGACAACAAGGGCAGCGCCGGCCCGCGGACGCCCGCGACGAGCCGGCGATAGGAGTTCGTCGTCGGCGCGCACAGCGCCAGCAAAGCCGGAAGATGCGCCAGAAGCCCGCCCGCGTAGGCGCGTCCGAGCGCGCTCGTCAGCGCCCAGCCGCCGTCGTTGTGGAAAAGGTTGCGGCCGTCCTTCCAGAGCGCCTGATGCACGGGAAAGCCGGGCGTCGCCCCCCCGCTCGTCGCCAGCGGGAGGAAGGACGCGCGAAAACCACGCGCGCGCGCCGTGTTCGCGGCCAGGTGTCGGTAGAAGATGACCCGGTCCGCCAGCTGCAGCGCGGCGTCCGCGCGCATCTGAACCCGGCCCTGCCCCTCACCCGGGCCGTACCGGAACCAGTCGACCTGGATGTCCGCGCCCGTCAGGGCGGTCGCCAAGGTGCGCATGAACTCCCAAACCTCGCCCTCGGCGGCCGGCCGGCCGGCCGCGTCGAATAAGGTGAACTCCGGCTCCGCTCCGATGGCCAAGGTCGCCCCGAGGCGGTCGCCGACGAGCCTCACCGCGCGCTTGAGCACGTGCCGCGGTTCCATGGCCAAAGGCTCCTTCGTCGCCGGATCGAGGACGTCGCAGAACATGGCCAAGGTGGGCACCGAGGCGCTCGTGTCGGGGTACAGCGCGTCGTAGCGCGGGACCAGCATCATGACTCCGTCCCACGCGCCGCCCACGGGCTGCCCGTCGAGCGGCAGTCCGACGGTAAACATCGACTCGTTGAGGGCCTCGGCGGCCATCGAGATGCGCCACGGACGGCCGGTGAGATCGGTGAACCAGAACTCGACATACTTCAACCCGCGCGCGCGCACGAGCGCGCTGACGGCGTCGAAAGCCGACGATTTGCTTTCGCTCACAGGCGATGTCATCTCTCCCACATGTCCCCCTCGGCGAAATAGCGCGGATGCGTCAGCGCCTTGCGCAGGCGGCGGTCGCGTTCGCTTTTGATGCGCTTATTGCGGTCGTGAACTCCCTCGTCCTCCCGGCCCTTT
>JAYTIP010000176.1:0-4387 GCA_043731745.1 Elusimicrobiota bacterium
TGGGCAGGAAGGGACTTGAACCCTTAAGAGCTTGCGCCCACACGGTCCTGAGCCGTGCGCGTCTGCCAGTTCCGCCACCTGCCCACCGCCCGGGACGAAGTGCTACAATGACATTCTACGATACTATGGCTCGCAAAGACAACACAGACGAAAAAAAGGTCGTGGCAACCAACAGAAAAGCGCGTCAGTTCTACGAGATTCTGGAGGTCGTCGAGGCCGGATTGCAGCTCGCGGGGCCCGAGGTCAAGGCCTTGCGCGGCGGTAACGCCAGCCTGGACGGCTGCTACGCCCGCCCGAACGACACCGGGGAGCTGTTCCTGCACAACTTTTACATCCCGCCGTACGTCTTCGCGACCCTCTCGGAGCCGCTGGACACCCGCCGCAACCGCAAGCTCCTGCTCCACGGCGCCGAGATCAAGAAGATCACCAACAAGCTGGCGATCAAGGGCCAGACCTTGATCCCGCTCGAGGTTTACTTTAAAAACGGCTGGGCCAAGGTCTCGCTGGGCCTGGCCAAGGGCAAGAACAACGCGGACCGGCGCGACGACTTGAAGAAGAAGGCCATCCGCCGCGAGGCGGAGAAGAGCTTCAAGGGTTCGTACCGCGGCTAGCGGCGCGGGCGTGAGCCAGGTTCAGGCTCGCGCCTTGATCGGCCGGGTCGAGCAGGACGGCGTCTTCCAGTATTTTCAGCGCCCCCTTTAAGTCGCCCGTTTGGGCGAGCACCGCGGCCGTGTTGGAGCGGGCCTTGCGGCATACCGCGTTGACCTCGACGGCCGCGCGCAGGCGGCGCTCCTCTTCGGACGAGACGCCCTCGCGGATCAAAACGGCCAGGCGCTCCTGGTCGGCCACGCAGCCGGGAAAGGCGTCGATGGCGCGTTGGAACTCGGCCTTCGCCTCGTCGAAGCGGCCCGAGGTGGCGCGCAGCACGCCGAGCGAGCCGTGCGCCGTCGCGCAGCCCGGATCGGCGGAGAGCACGCGCGTCCACAGATCCTCGGAATTCGCCCAATAGGACTGTTGCTTCGTGCTCGCGATCGCGAGCGCCACTAATATCGCGCCGCCCGCCGCCGCGGCGCGCCGGGCCTCGAGCGTGCGCAGCGCCGCGCCCGCCAGGACGGCGAGCGGCCAGCAGGCGATGAGCGAGTAGCGATCGGCCACGAGCTGCGGCCCGAATTGAAAAAGGCCGCTGACCGGGAACAGAAGGACGGCGTACCAGAAAAAAGACGCCGCGAGCCACGGCTGCCGGCGCCGGCGCGTCCAAGCGAAAGCCGCGGCCGCGACGACCGCGGCGGCGCTGAGAAGAAACTCGGGCGCGAACGGATCAAGCGGCGGGCGCAGTTCGTACAGCGGCATGAGTCCCGAGGACCAGACGGTCTTGCGGGCGTAGAACGCGAGCGCATAGCCCGCCTGCGCGACGCGTGAGAGGACCCCGTGCTGGGCGAGCGTCCAACGAATGCGGTCCTGCGCCATGGTTCCGGCGAGTCCGAAGACGACCGAGAGCGCGAACAGCGGCCATTTCTCGACGATCGCCTCGCGCAGTCCCTCCCCTTTCGGGCCGATCCGTTTCAGAGGGTAAAAGTCGAGCGCGAGCAAAGCGACGGGCACGGTCAGCGTCATGCCCTTGGCGAGCAAAGACAGGAATAAAAAGCCGGTCACGGCCGCGAGCGAGCGCCGCGGCTTGAGGTAGGCGAGCACCGCCGCCGCGGCGAAGGCCGCGCACACCACGTCGCGCCGCTCCGCCGCCCAGCTCACCGATTCGACGCGCAGCGGATGTAAAGCGAAGGCCAACGCGGAAAAAATCGCGGCGGCGTCGAGCTCTCGCTCCCCCCCCGATTTGGACAGCTCCAGCAATCGCCGGAAAACCAGGAATAAGAGTCCCGCGGCCAGGCCGTGCCACAGCGCGCTTTGCAGGTGATAGCCGCGCGCGTCCATCCCCCACAGAGAATAATCGAGGCCGTAGGTCAGCCAGGCGAGCGGCTGGTACACGCAACCGACCTTGCTCGAAAACGCCCAGGCCCAGGCCGACGGGCCGAGGCCGCGCCAGCCCGTTTCCCCGAGCAGAAACATCGGGTCGTCGTAGTTAGTCCAGCCGTGGGAAATGGAAGGAAGGAAGATCAGGAAGCCGCAAAATCCGGCCGCGCAGGCCAGCGCCGCGGAGCGGCGCACGGGTTAAAACCTGACGCCGAGGCCCGCTTCCGCGCCCGCCTGACCGTGCGCCATGGTCGCGGCGAGGTTGAAGTAGGTGAACTGATACGGCGTCAGGCGCATGCCGAGCGTGCCGCGCGCCTCGAGAGTCGTCACCTCGCGGCCGTTGAGCGTCGGATCCAGAGTCGACTGACGCACGACCAGGCGCATGCGGTCGAAGCCGACGCCCGCGTAAGGCGCGAAGAACGGGGTGCCCGCGGAGCAGACCAGGTTCGCGCCGAAATGCGACGCGGAGAAGTCCTGGTGCACGACGGAGTGGGCGACGGCGGAGATCAGGACCTGCGGCGCCCACGGCTTGTCGGAGGCCGCGTACACGCCGTAGCGCAGGCCCCCGCCCGCGATCGTCAGTCCCTGATAAGAAATGCCGCGGATGAAGCCGGAGATCTTGAAGGGCATGCCGACCTCGGCCTGCACCCAAGGCAAGCCGAACGCGCGCACGCCGTTGTTGCGCAGGATGCCGTCGCCCTTGGACGGATAGGCCTGGCCGCCGAAGCGGATGCCGACGTCGAAGCCCGTGAGTCCGAGCGAGCGGCCGCTCTGGAAGGTGGCGGCGCCGAGCACGCCGCCCAGGTCGCGGGCGAAGGGCTTGAGCGAGCCCTCGTCGGCGTAGCGCGCGAAACCGCCGTATTGATCGGCGCCGGCGAACGCGGAGGCGGCGCACAGCAGAACGACGGCGGCCAATGAGAGTCGCTTCATGCCCGCTGATTATGCGATATCGCCCGAGCGGACCTCAACAGCTAAGACTACTCGTCGACGAGTATTTTCAAGGCCTCGGACAGGGAGGTCTCGCCGCGCTCGACCAAGTCGAGCGCGCCGCGGCGCAACGGGCGCATGCCCTCGGCGACGGCGAGCGCTTGAAGCGCGTCCGGAGAGACCCCGCGCGTGATGGCCTCGCGCATGGGGGCGGTCCGGATGTGGAGGACTTCCATGACCGCCGTGCGTCCCTTATAACCGATCCCGTCGCAACGCTCGCAGCCCTTGGCGGACTGCACGGTGCCCAAGCGCCGGATCTCTTCCTTCGTGAGGAAGCGCGTCTGCGAATCGGTGGGCTGCCAGGTTTCCTTGCAATGCACGCACAAGGTGCGCACGAGGCGCTGAGCGACCACGAGGCGCACGGCCGCGGCGACCATGTAGGACGGCACGCCCATGTCCACCAAACGGCTGACGGTCGTCACCGCGTCGTTGGTGTGCAAGGTCGAGAGCACGAGATGGCCCGTGACGGCGGCCTTGAGCGCGGTGTTGGCCGTCTCCGCGTCGCGGACCTCGCCGACCAAGATGACGTCGGGGTCCTGGCGCAGGAAGGCGCGCAGGGCCTTCTCGAAGGTGAAGCCCACTTCGTTGCGGACATTGACCTGGGTGATGCCGGGCATTTCGTACTCGACGGGATCCTCGGCGGTCACGATGTTGCGGTCGGGGCTGTTGAGCGAGGAGATCATCGTGTAGAGCGTGCTGGTCTTGCCGCTGCCCGTGGGCCCGGTGACGAGAATAAGCCCGTTGGGGTTGGCGAGGGCGGCCTGCATGCTGTCGAGGTCGCGCTGATGCAGCTTGAGCGAGCGCAGATCGGAGCTGATGCGCGCCTGGCCCAGCAGGCGCATGACGACCTTTTCGCCGTAGCGGCTGGGCAAGGTCGAAAGACGGATCTCGAGCTTGCGTCCGTCGGGCAGGCGCATGCGGAAGCGCCCGTCCTGAGGGATGCGGCGCTCGGAGATGTTGAGGCTCGCCATGATCTTCAGGCGCGCCGTCATGGGCTGGCACATCGAGATCGGAACCTCGAGCTGGGGCACGAGCCCGCCGTCGATGCGGAAGCGCACGCGCACGACCTTTTCCTGCGGCTCGATGTGGATGTCGCTGGCCTTCTTGTCCACGGCGAGGCCGAGGATCGCGTTGACCATCTTGATGATCGGCGCGGCGTCGGCGGCCGCGGCCTCGTGCAGGTCGGTCACGGGCGCGGGGCGGTCGGATTCGAAATCGTAGGATTGCCGGGCGGTATGCCCGAGCAGGCTCTGAAGCTCCGCCTCGGTCTTGCGCGGGTCGGCGTCGGCGGTCGGGGCGTGGTGGTCCGCGGCGCGCTGCGCGTCCTCGGCGTCGAGGGCGTCCTGGGAGCGGGAGGGCAGGCGGGCGCCCAAGATGCGAGACATCGCTTCGACGAGCGCGTCGCCGCCGATGGGCTTGCGCAGAAGGACCG
>JAYTIP010000177.1:0-16592 GCA_043731745.1 Elusimicrobiota bacterium
CACGGCATCTTCGTCGTCGTCGGCGACGGCGAGTGCGACGAAGGCTCCGTCTGGGAGGCCGCGATGCACGCCTCCAAGCACAAGCTCGACAATTTCACCATCCTCGTCGACTACAACAAGCAGCAGTCCTACAGCGACGTCAGCGAAGTGCTCCCGCTCGAGCCCTTCACCGACAAGTGGCGCGCGTTCGGCTTCGAGACGCACGAGGCCGACATGGATCATCCCGAGATCCTGCTCGAGATCCTGCGCAAGCCCCGCGAAGCCAAGCCCCGCGCCGTGATCTGCCACACGATCAAGGGCAAGGGCATCTCTTTCATCGAACGCAACCTCAAGTGGCATCACAAGGTGAAGCTCACGCCCGAGGAAATCGAGAACATCTACAACGAGCTGGAGATATGAAATGAGAAAGCGCTGCCTCGAAACCGTCTACCAACTCGCCAAGGCCAACAAGGATGTGGTCTTCGTCGGCTCCGACCTCGGCGTCGGGGTCCTCGACCACTTCAAGAAGGAAATGCCCGACCGCTTCTTCATGGACGGCGTCTCCGAGCAGCACCTCGTCGGCGCCTGCGCGGGCCTGGCGATGTCCGGGAAGATCGTTTACTTCAACACGATCGCCACCTTCCTCACGCGCCGCGCCTTCGAGCAGAACATGATCGACTTGGGCCTGACCAAGGCCAAGGTCCGCATCTTGGGCTCGGGCGGCGGGCTCGTCTACGCCCCGCTCGGACCCACCCACCTCGCGTTTGAGGACATCGCGATCATGCGCACGATCCCGAACATGACCATCGTCGCTCCCGCCGACGCCGAGGAGATGGCGCGCGCGATGATCGCCTCCGAGCATTACGACGGTCCGATCTACGTGCGCATCGCCAAGGGCGGCGACCCCGTCGTCACCAAGCCCGAGCTCGGCTTCGAGTACGGCCGCGCCGTCGTCTACCGCGAGCCCGGCGATGTCCTGTTCATCACCACGGGCGTGATGCTCAACCGCGCGCTCGACGCCGTCAAGCTGCTCGAGGCCGAGGGCGTGTCCGCCGGCATCCTGCACTGCCACACGATCAAGCCTTTCGATTCGGCCTCCGTCGTCAAACAGGCGAAGAAGGCCCGCGCGGTCATCACGCTCGAGGAGCACACGATCATCGGCGGCCTGGGCAGCGCGGCCGCGGAAGCGCTGGCGGAAGCGGGTCTTGAGCGCATGCCCGCCTTCAAGCGCATCGGCGTGCCCGATGTGTTTCCCGAGCGCTACGGCTCGCAGAACTCGCAGTTCGAGGACTTCGGCCTCAACGCGCCGCAGATCGTCGCCTCGACTAGGCGCCTGCTCAAGGAGCTTTCGCCCGCATAAGCCCCACTGAAGGCCCCCGCGACTAAATCGGCGCGCGGCGCGGAGATCTACTGGAGATTTGCGCGAGCTTGATATACGACCGTCCAGTCGTCTTCGTATATCTTGTTAAAGAAATTTGCGAACATGCTGCTGATCATCAGCGAACTATGTTCGTTCACGTATTTCAGAGAATCGATGTGAGCGCTTCCGTTTTTGTTATACACAACGACTGAAATATTTTCCGCGGCCATCTTCTCCAACAATTCGCGCGGGTCATGCGCCGAATTTGCCCAGGCAAAGGCCACGGGGATATCGTGCGGGGCATTCGTCACCACCAACCGAGGACTGTAAAAGGTCCGAGAATCCCCAATCACCAATACTCGCCCATCCTTTCGAAGCTTCAATCCGTCGATATGGTGAAAGGCTCCATACGATGGATCTGGATACCAATTCCGAGCTTTAGAAAGGTATTGATCCGGGTTTATTTGCCCCAACCCGACGCTCAAGCCTTTAACTGAGGTCAGAAAAAAAATCTGCCCCCATCGATAAAAGTTATTCACAGAAAGAGCTAGGAACAGCGCGAGCAGTATCGGCCGGAACACATGCCTCTCGGCTAGACAGTAGGACGCTCCCGTTGCTACTACGGCTACATACGGAAGAAGCAACCGACTAATGTGCGTGGCCGATAATCCAAGGAAGTTGGCTCCCAAGGACGCCAACAGAACCGCCCCCATCCAAGACTGGCCGAGCATCATTAATGACAACGGCGCCAGACCGAGCACCAACGGGCCCACAAAGTTGTAAGCGGGGTTTTCAAAACCAATCGTGGCATCCTGCCACACCTTGATGAGGTGAGGCAGCAGGGCCAAGCCAGGCGTTAAATCTCGAGTTTCGGCATACCAATTGCGCAGCAATTCCGGATCGAAAGACCTCCCGCCAAAATATTGGATCGCATATGGGAAAAATGGATTCCCTTGAAAAAGATAATTACGCGCCCACCACGGCAACAATGGGAGCACTGAGAGAGCGAAAAATCCGGCAATGACCCGTCCCTTTCGCTCGATCGGTTGCGAAGAAAGTCGCACGAGACAATATCCACCGATAAATGCGACGCCTATGGCAGTCGTATATTTGGTCGCCATTGCCGCGCCGCAAAATAGACCTGTGAGATGCAGGTAGGGCAATTGTTCGAAGTTATCACGCCACTTCCCGCAACATATGAGCGCTAGCATCAAGAACAAGGCCGCGCCAAGGTCCGAATTGACCATCCAGTGAAGGTAAAGGACAGCCGGGATCGTTATGAAAAGGGCACAAGCAGCCAGCGCATGTGTCCGGCTCTTGTACTTCGCAACGAATGCATAAATGGCTTGCAGAAGGGCAAGGCCTATGGACCAGTTGATCAGCTTGGCCATATACATACCATCCACCGCTAGCCCCCAAATGTAGAGCATCGAAGTGAGCATGGGTAGATACGAATAGTGATTGTACGGCAAGTCCAACAGTCGACCTGCCAAGAGATAACTCTGGGGCACGCCGAGATGGTAGACAAGGGCGTCGTAGGAAATTTCAGGCGCCGTCGTCCCCACGAACGCCAAGATTAGGCCACACATTAATGGGATGAGCAGAATTCGCTCGACAGTATCGAACTTCGTCGCTAGCCCGCCGCCACCGACTATGGTCGATCGAATTTCCTGCAAACCAACTATGCATATCCCAGCAAAGGTGAGGGGAAGAAGCACCGGAGCAGTTCCCGGCAACAGCAGTAACGCAAATGCCAGATATGCGATGACGCAAAGGCCGAGTCCCAGCGACACCACGGACTCGACCTGACTGTCCTGGGGTAGACCGGCAATAGTCATCCGCCGCAAGATCAACCCGCCAATTCGACGAACACCGGCAAGAAAGGAAAGGCAGGCAAGCAATCGAAGTGCATGACCGCACCAGAATTTAAAGAAAAGCGGACCCACGCTGAATTCTCTCGCGAATATCGCGAACGAGTTCGCAAACGTGAGCGGAATTTTCTGCGCCGCCGAAATAAGGTGAGCAGCCGCGACGGCAACAGCCCAAGAGCTACCGATTATAAGTAGCCAAAAAGGCCAACGAGCACCGGCCGCATTCAGTGGGCCCACAGACGGTTTCCGCTGAGATCGCGTCAATTTGAAAAATCTCCGTGCCGCGTTTTTTTCACCGGCCTCTTCGCATTAAATCAAGGAAATGCGCCGGGCTGGGCTTCTTAACTAATAGTCACATATTGTACATTGGCCCGATGCACGGCATATCAAACGACACCGCGTTCTTCGACGCCGACGAGAAGTCCTTCATCGACGGCTTTTTAAAGAAGGGCTACTCGATCGTCCCCCTGCAGGAGCGCGAGCGCCTCGACGCGGTACGCGCGCGCATGTACGAGCGCGCGATGAAGCTCTTGGGCCTGTCCGGCTCCAAGCGCCCGAGCCTCGAAGTCTTCTTCGACCACACGGAGCGGTTCGTGCCGGTCGCGAAGCTCAACGACTTCCGCCTAGGCGTGATCGAAGGCCTCAACGCCGACGCGCTGCTGCGCCCGGCTCTTTTTAAAATGGCCCGCCGCCACATCGAGTGGGCGATCGGCAGCGAGATCGCGATGCAGCGCACGGTCAACCTCAGCATCCAGTTCCCCAAGGACAAGAGCTCGCTTCTGCCCCTGCACTCCGACGTGTGGTCGGGCAACTCGCCCTACGAGCTGGTCCTGTGGACGCCGCTCGTGGACTGCTTCAAGACCAAGTCCATGTATGTGCTCGAGCGCCCCGACAGCGAGAAGATCTTCCGCGAGTTCTCCAAGTACAAGGAGTTCGACGCCGAGAAGCTCTATCGTCAGATCAAGCCCAAGCTCGTGTGGCTCACCGTGCCCTACGGCCACGCGGTGCTCTTCACGCACTCGCTCTTGCACGGCAACCGCGTCAATGAGGAGAAGACGACGCGCTGGACCTTCAATGTCCGGCTCAAGGGCCTGCTCACGCCTTACGGCGTCAAGGAGATGGGTGAGTCCTTCCTGCCCATCACGGTCCGCCCGGCCACGCGCATCGGCTTTGAGGCCGTCACGCTCAAGAAATGAAGAAGGAAGGCTGGCGCGGCTACATCTTCTCGCGCGAGATCAACGGTCACATGATCCCGCAGCGGGTGCAGAACCTGGTCCTGCGCAACTACGCCCAAAAATCCGGCCTGCAGTACCTGCTCAGCGCCACCGAGTACCACATGCCGGGCTCGTTTATGATGCTCGAGAGCCTAAACCCGTCGCTCAAGGAGCTCGAGGGAGTGCTGTTCTACTCGATCAGCATGCTGCCCGAGACGCGCGAAGGCCGCGAGCGCCTGTACAAAGCTCTGGCCAAGAATCGCTGCGGAATGCGCTTCGCCTTGGAGGAGCTCAAGTTCGAAAAGCCCGAGGACGCGGCGTTGATCGAGGACGTGCTCGCCGTGCGCAAGCTCAGCGCCCAAGCCGACCTTTCCCTTTTATGAAGCTCGAAGACCTCGGCTACCGTCTCGACGCGACCGGCAAATCCCCCGCTTACTATCTGCCCGCGGGAAAGACCGTCGACCTCGCCGCCTTGGACGCCCTCAAGGCCGCCGTCGGTGCCGAGCCCGGCTCGGCCGCGCGCATCTGCCTGCACGCCGGGCCCCAGGCCCCCGGGCAGGACATGATCGTCGTCCTGCGCAAGGGCGGCCAGGCCAGGCCTCACCGGCACGAGACGCGAGAGGAGACCTATCACCTCGTCGAGGGCCGCCTGCGCTTGCGCCTCTTCGACGACGCCGGGAAGGACGCTGGGACTATCGATCTCGGCGGCCCCGGAACCGGCTTGCCCCTGTTTTTCCGCATGCCCGCCAAGACCTGGCACGTCACCGAGCCCGTGACCGACCTCGCGGTGTTCCACGAGAGCCGCCCGGGCCCGTTCGACCCGAAAGACACCACTGTTCAATAATCGAACAAGCTCGTCCATTTTGATATAATCCCCCCGATGACCACGCCCCAGGCTTCCTCCCGGCCCCTCGTCGAGGCCCCCATCTACCGCCGCAAGACCTGCCGGTTGTGCGCGGGCAAGAACCTCGATCTGGTGCTGCAGCTGCGGCCGACCCCTCTCGAGGACGACTACCGCAAGGCCGACCGCTTGGCGCCCCAAAAGGCGTACCCGCTGGACCTCGCCTGCTGCGCGGATTGCGGCCATGTTTTTCTCCTGGATGTGGTCGACGCCGGCAAGATTTATTCGGAATATCTCTACGTGACCCAGACCTCTCTGGGGCTGGGGGAGCACTACGACCGCTACGCCGCCTCCGTCATCGGCAAGTTGGGCCTTCCCGCCGGCGCCTTCATGGTCGAATTCGGAAGCAACGACGGCACCATGCTGCGCGCGTTCCAGAAGCGAGGCCTGAAGGTGCTCGGCGTCGATCCCGCCGCCCCCATCGCCAAGGCCGCGACCGAGAACGGGACTGAGACCGTGCCCGACTTCTTCACCGCCGCGTTGGCCCGCAAGATCAAGGCCGAGCGCGGCCCCGCCGCGCTGATCGCGGCGAACATGGTGTTCGCGAACATCGACAACCTCGACGACATCGCCGCCGCTCTCGCCGAGCTCCTCGCCGACGAGGGCGTCTTCGTCTGCGAGACCGGCTACCTGCTCGACAACATCAAGAACCTGGTCTTCGACAACATCTATCACGAGCACCTCGCCTATCACTCGGTGAAGCCGCTCGCGGCCTTCTTCGCGCGCCACGGTCTCGAACTCTTCGCCGCCGAGGCCGTCGACAGCAAGGGAGGGTCCGTGCGCTTCTTCGTGCAGCGCCGCGGCGCCAAGCGGCCCGTCGAGCCTTCCGTGGCGGCGTTCGTCGCGCGCGAAGACGCGGCGGGAATCCACGGGGCCGCGCCGTACGCGGAGCTGGCCCAAAAGCTCGACGAGACTCGCGTCCGGCTGCACGAGCTTCTCGGCGGATTCAAACGTCAGGGCAAGCGGATCGCGGGATTCGGTGCGTCCCACAGCGTGACGACGCTCGTGCATCACTTCGAGCTCGCGTCCTTGCTGGAGTTCATCGTCGACGACAACCCCCGCAAACAGGACACCTTCATGCCCGGTACGCACACCCCGGTGCTCCACCCGAAGGCCCTGCTCGAACGCAAGGCCGACTACGCGGTCATCCTCCCTTGGCGCTTCTCGAGCCCGATCCGCGAGCGGCACGCCGCATTCGCGCGCGCCGGAGGGCGCTTCGTCGACGTCCTCCCGACGGTGGAGGTCCTCTGATCCGCCGCGCCGTCATCCTCGGGCACAGCGGATTCATCGGCTCCGCCCTCGATCGACGCCTACGCCGCTCGCCGGGACTCGAAGTCGTCGGCCTCTCCCCCGAGCGCTTCGATCTGACCCGCTCCGCGGACGGGCTCGCGCCATATCTCGATGCGCAAACGGCGATCGTGATGTGCTCCGCGATCAAGCGCCAGGCCGGCGACACGCTCGAGAACTATGAGAAGAACGTCGCGATGGCCGCGAATGTCTCGCGCCTGCTTGACGCGAAGTCTGCGGGACGCTTCATCTATTTCAGCTCAGCCGCCGTGTACGGCGAGGACGTCGAGAACACGGCCATCACCGAAATGACCCCGGTCGAGCCCACTTCCTACTACGGCATGGCCAAATACGCCGCGGAGCGCCTCCTCCTGAAGGCCGCCGGGACGCGCACGCCGCTCGTGCTCCTGCGTCCGGCGACCATCTACGGTCCCGAGGAGCCGGGCCGCCCGTACGGGCCGATGGGCTTCCTGCGCGCGGCGATGGCCGGCGAAACGGTGACGCTGTGGGGAGACGGCGAGGAAAAACGCGAGTTCGTCTTCATCGACGACGCCTGCGAGGCCGTCGCGGGGCTGATCGACCATCCTTTCTGCGGCGCGCTCAATCTTGTCACAGGACGCAGCGTCTCGTTCCGGGACGTGCTCGCCGCCATCGCCCGGATCGCGCCCGCGCCGGCGACGGACTGCCGCCCGCGCAGCAAGCGCAAGGCCGACCACGGCTTCGACGCCGCGCTGCTGCGCGCGACGCTTCCGGCGCTGAAGTTCACCGCTCTCGAAGACGCCCTGAAAGCCTCACGCGAAGCCGCTAGCACCGGATCGCGACGATGAGCTCCGGCCGCTGCCTCGTCTGCGCCCGTCCCGAGGTCGAGCGGCTTCTCGAGCTCGGGCCCCAGCCCGTCACCAACCGTTTTCCGGATACGGACGACGAGGCCGAATTCTCCCATCCGATGACCTTCGGCGCCTGCCGCGACTGCGGCACCGCCCAACTTCTCGAGTTTCCTCCGGCCTCGGAACTCAAGCCGGTTTGCGACTGGATCACCTACAACGAGCCCGAGCCGCACCTCGACGGGCTGGCCGACCGCTTGGCGGCGCTGCCGGGGATCGGGCCGGACTCCGTCGTCCTGGCGATCACGGCGAAGGACGACTCCCTCCTGCGCCGACTCAACGAACGAGGAATTTCCAAGACGCGCCGTCTCGACCCGAAGGCGGACCTCGGCGAGGACGATCCCCGAGCCTTCGTCGAGACGATCCAAGGCCTGCTGACGCCGGAGAAGGCGCTGCGGCTCGCCGAGAAAATCGGCCGCGCCGACCTCGTGATCGCCCGCCACATCTTCGAGCACGCCCACGCTCCCGCCCAGTTTTTTGCCGCGCTCTGCGCGCTCGCCAAGCCCGGTGGGCGCGTCGTGCTCGAGGCGCCGGACTGCGGCCGCGCCCTGCGCGACCACGATTACAGCATGCTGTGGGAAGAGCATTCACTTTACCTGACCCCCGCCACATTCCGGCGAACCGTCGAGTCCTTCGGCGCCGAGATCGAGCGCTTCGAGACCCATCCCTACGCTCTCGAGGACTCGTTGGTGATCGTCGCACGCCCGGGTAAAAACCGCGGAGAACCCGCCCCGGCCGCGGAGGCGAAGGCCGCGCTCGAGCAAGCCCGTCGCTTCGCGGGCGGACTCGCCGAAAAGCGACGCGTCACGCGGGAGTGGGCACGCAAGGCCGCCGGCGACGGAGGAAAGCTCGCCTTGTTCGGGGCCGGGCACCTCGCCGCGGTTTGGATCAACGCCCTCGGCCTGCGCGATATGATCGCCTTCGTCGTCGACGACAACGCCAACAAGAAGGGCCGGCGCATGCCGGGCTCGCGACTTCCGATCCTCGGATCCGACGCGCTCAATGACCCCAAGGTCTCCTGGACCCTGATGGCCTTCCATCCGGGAGCCGAAGACGCGGTGATCGCGAAGAACCGCGCCTTCACGGAGCGCGGCGGACGCTTCGTCTCGATTTTTCCGGGAAGCCCGCGCTCCTTGGAGGCCGCGAAGTGACCGCGGCCGCGGCGATGCCCGTCGCCATCGCGCCCGAAAGCGTGTGGATGGCGCGTCCGAGGCTGCGCGGCTTCGTGATCGCCCTGACCAAGCCCGTCTTTCTCGCGGCCGGCGCGATCGCCTGGCTCGTCATCCGCCTCGTCGAGCCCTGGCGCCGCGTGCGCGTCGGCATGCTCGTGTACGACCGCATCGGCCACCTCGCGATCAACACCGAGGTTTTCCTGCGACGGACCGCGCGCCACCCGTCGCCGCGCGACTTCACGATCCTCGTCTCCGGTCCGCCGGCCAACCGCCAGCTCTTCGAGATGATCGCCCGGCGCACCCGTGTGTGGCGCTCGCCGTGGGCTCTGCGCCTCTTCGTGCACGGACTTCGCCCGTTCATCGCCGGCACCCGCTTCGAGCTCGAGCTCCCGTTCAACGGCAACGAATACGAGATCTTAGCCGGCGCGAAGCCGCAGCTCTCGTTCACCGCCGACGAAGAAGAGGCCGGTCGCCGCGTCCTGCTCGAGATGGGGATCGAGCCCGGCCGATCCTTCGTCTGTTTTCACGCGCGCGACCGGGCCTACCTCGACGCGATTCATCCCCGCAGCACCCTCGGAAACTCGGCCTACCACGGCTATCGGGATTGCGCGATCGAGAACTACCTGCCGGCGGTCCGAGGACTCGCGCAGCGGGGCCTGTTCGCGCTGCGCATGGGGGCCGTCGCCGAACGCCCCCTCGCGCCCGACCATCCCCGCATCATCGATTACGCCGCGAAGCACCGCTGCGACTTCGCCGACGTCTACTTGATGGCCCGGTGCAAGTTCATGCTCGCCAGCACATCGGGTGTGTGCGTCGTCCCGCCGATCTTCGGCGTGCCCGTCGCCCTGGCCAACTTCACGCCGCTGGGCTACGCGACGTGGAGCGCCTGCGACCTTTTCATCCCGAAAACCTACCACGATACTCACGGGCGCGCGCTTTCTTACCGCAGGATCATGGAACTCGGCGCCTCGATGTGGATCGACGGCCAACAGTTTTACGAAGCCGGCATCCAGGTGGTCGAGAACACCGCCGAGGAGATCGCCGAGCTCGCCGAGGAGATGGACGCCCGCCTCGACGGGCGGTGGGTCGCCCTGCCCGAGGACGAGGAACTACAGCGCAAGTACCGGAGCCTGTTCCCGCCGGAGCACCGCATCACGGGTTACCCCGCGCGCGTCGGGGCGGCCTTCCTACGCCGGCACCGGGCGCTACTGGATTAAAACATGAACACTTCCGATAATCGTCTCGCCGCCTCGATCCCGCACACCGTCGTCATCGGGGGAGCGAAAGGCGGAGGCCGCGCCTGGGCCAGGCTCGCCGAACTCAAAGGACGCCGCGTGACCGTGGTCGGCCGCACGGCTCCGGAGCGCGGTCTCGGTCCCGGGGTCGCCTTCGAGCGCTGCGATTTATCGCGCAAAGGCGCCGCGGCCTCGCTTTGCGCTCGTCTCGTCAAAAAAGGGCCGCTCGACAGCCTCGTCTTCTTCCAGCGCTTCCGGGGCGGCGGCGATCCCTGGGACGGAGAACTGTCCGTCAGCCTGACCGCGACGAAGACGCTCATCGAAGGCCTCTCGCGGCGCTTCGCGCCCGAAGGCTCCCGCTCCATCGTCGTCGTCGGTTCCAACGCCGGGCGCCTCGTCGCCGATGAGCAACCGGCGAGCTATCACGTCGCGAAGGCCGCCCTGATCCAGCTCATGCGCTACTACGCGGTCACTCTCGGACCCTCCGGCGTGCGCGTCAACGCCGTGTCGTCCGGAACACTCGTCAAGGAAGAGTCCGCCGCCTTCTATGCGAGCCAGCCGCGTCTGCGCGCCCTTTACGAACGCGTGATCCCGCTCGGGCGCATGGGGCGTTCCGAGGATGTGGCCGGCGCCGTCGAATTCCTCTGCGGACCTCAAGCCTCGTTCATCACGGGCCAAGAACTCGTCGTCGACGGCGGGGTCTCCCTGCTCATGCAGGAGAGCCTCGCGCGCGGACTCGCGCTGCCCTCCGTCCGAGTCACCAGGAGCCGAAAAAAATGACGACGACCGGCTCGCGCCTCAGCGACTACTACAAGAGCATCGGCCTCAATCCCGTCGGACACGACATCTCCCGCGAGGACCGCATGCGCCTGCACGAGCGCAAGCGTCAGAATCTGCTCGAACATCATCTAAAGCTGCCGCTCTTCGGCTGGCGCGGCGCGCGCGTCCTCGAATTCGGCCCCGGCTCGGGCGAGAATGCCGTGGCGCTCGCCCGGCTCGGCGCCAAATTCACCTTCGTCGAACCGTTAGACTACCTGAGCGAGCGTCTGAGGGCCACCTTCGCCGAGTTCGGCGTCTCGGAACGGATCGAAGCCGTCCACCAAGGGGTGCTCGAGGATTTCCGCTCCGAGCGGCGCTTCGACGTCGTCTTCGCCGAGGGTTTCGTGCATTTCCTCGAAGATCACGCCGCGGCGGTGAGGAAGTTGATCTCTTTCGCCGATGACGAAGGCTTCGTGGTTCTCAGCGACATCGATCCGGCCGGGACCTTCATCGAGTACCTGAAGAAGTGCTACCTCGAGGCCGCGTGCGAGACGCTCGACTTGCGCTCCGACGAACAACGCCTGGACATGGCGCGGCTTCTCTTCGCGGGCGAATTCGGCCGAATCAATCACAGCCGAGGATTCGACAGCTGGGCGAAGGACATGGTGCTCAATCCCCTCTACCGCCCGCGCTACTTCCTCTCGTTCCCCGAGATCCTCGCGGCGTTGCCCAAGGGCGTCTCGCTGTACTCCTCGTGGCCGAACTACCTCGATCTCGACGACCTCGTCTGGCACAAGAACATCCGCGCTGCGGCGTCCATGCGCCGCGCGGCGCAACGCGGCTATTACGCGCGCGCTCCGCACTTCCTCCATTCGATTCCCCGGCCAGACGGATGCCTCCCCATGTTCGACCCGAAGGACGGTCGCCGCGTCTTCTCGGCATTGCGAGGGTTTTACGCGCGTCTCGGGACGGCAAACGATCGCCGCTCCGGCGTCGCTAACGCCGCGACTCCCGCGCTGAGGGCATTGCGCAAAGCGCTCGGCTCGTCGCGCGCGGCCGCGCTCCCGCGCGCGACGATCGACGACGCCCTGGCCCTGTTCGCCTCCGTTCGCGGAGCCAAGACCCGAGCCGCCTTCGTCCGCGCCTGGCGCGGGCGCGCGAGCCTGCGCCGTCTTTGGGGGACGCCGGGACATTACATCGTCCTTCACAAAACCCGGCTCTACGCATGACCGATCGCCTTCCCGGGAAGTTCCGCGACCACCTGAACTTCATCGGCCGGCGCGTCGCTTTCATGCTCGGCGGCGGCGTGGTGCTGGGGCTGGTGCTCGGCTTCGTCGAGATCGCCTTCGCCTACGCCCTGCAGGCGTTCCTGGCCGTGCTCGGCGCGCTCGGCTCGAGCGCTTCCACGATCCCGTCCTGGCTGCCCCACGACAACCGGCGCATCGTCATCTCCATCGTCGCCGTGCTCGGCGTCGCGCGCGGCGTCCTGCAGGCGCTGCAGGTCTACATCCAGAACGCGACGATGGAGCAGTCCCAGCTCCTGCAGCGCTCGCGCATCCTGCGCTGGGCCCTGCACGGCGAATCGGCCAGCAGCAGCCATGTCACGACGATGTTCAACCAGCGCGTCGTCAACACCGCGTCGTCGCTGTACTCGATCCAGGGGCTCGTCGTGCAGCTCTCGACCGCCGCCCTGCTGGGAATTTCCTTGCTCGTGATCTCCGCGCCCGTGACTTTATCCGCCGCGGCCGTGCTCCTGCTGTTCGCGCCGTTGCTCATCTGGGGCGACCGCCGCATCAAGGACGTCTCCGCCGACGCGATCGCGCACTGGGACAAGACGAACGCGCACCTGCTGATGAGCATCCGCAACCTTCTCCTCCTGCAGATCTGCGGCATGCAGGACCGCGAGGAGGCGCTGGCGCAGGGCAGCCTGCGCTCCTACGTCGACAAGATGTACCGCTTTTTCGCGCTCATCAGCCTCAAGGTGGCCGTGCCCCAGATCGCGGGGCCGCTGCTCGGCTGCCTGATCGCCGTCATCGCCATGCGCCGCGGACTGATGTCGCCCGGCGCGCTGATCACTTACTTTTATCTTTTCCAGCGCTTGATGCAGACCTTCACCACGGTCAATCAAAACGCCTCGGCCTACTTCTTCGGTCTGCCGCACTACCGGGAGTTGTTCGCTTGGTGGAAGGCCGAGCAGGCCGTCGACGCCGGCCCCGCCGTGCCGGCCGAGCCGGCGGCACCCGCGCAGGCGCGCATCGGCTGGCGCCTTAAAGGCGTCGGCTTCTCATATCTCCAGGCCGCCGAGCCCGCCGTCGACGATCTCGACCTGATCGTCGAGCCCGGCACGACCGTCGTGGTGACCGGGCCCTCGGGCGCGGGCAAGAGCACCTTGCTCGGGCTTCTGCTCGGAAACCTGCGCCCCCAGCGCGGCACGGTGTCCGCCGTCGTCGACGGCAAGGAACTTCCGCTCGCGGGGTGCCGCTCCTGGCTCCTGCCGCGCGTCGGCTATGTCGGGCCGGAAAGCTTCCTGCTCGAAGGCACCTTGCTTCAGAACATCACCTACGGACTGCCGGACTCGGTGCCGCGCGCCGACATCGAGCGCGCTCTGCGCCAGGCGGAATGCCAGTTCGTCGCCTCGTTGCCGCTCGGCCTCGAGCATCCGCTCACCGAGCAGGGTCAGGGACTGTCCGCGGGACAGAAGCAACGCTTGTCCTTGGCGCGCGCTCTCTTGCGCCAGCCGACCATCCTGATCCTCGACGAGGCGACCTCGAACCTCGACATGGAGACCGAGGCGCGTCTCGTCGACACCTTGGCGGGGCTCAAGGGCTCGATGACGATCATAGCCGTCACCCACCGCCGCGAACTCCTGCGCATCGCCGACAAGCACCTCGAGCTCGCCGCGGTTCGATGAGCACGGGGGCCTGCGCCGTCGTCGATCTGCGCCGCCCCGTCGACGCCGCGGCGCTCGTCGCCGAGCTGAAGTCGCGGCGGTGGGACCGGGTGTTCGCCGTCACGCCCCTCGCCGCCTGGACCTTGGAGGAAGCGGGCCTCGCCTTCGAGACCAACGCCGCGCTCGTCGAACGGTCCGCGTTCCGGACCGGCTGCCTCGGCCATCACGAGCGCGTGCGCCGCGCCCTCGTCGCCGCGTTCGGCGCCGAGAGCGACTCTTGGCTGGGCCTCATGCTCCAGCTCGTCGCCTTCGCCGCCTACGCGCTCGGCGAGGACATGCGCCTGCGCTCGCTCGACGGGCTCGACCTGAGCGTCTTCAGCGACGCGCCGCACGAAAGCCGCGACCGCCTGTCGCTCGAAGCCCATCTCTACAACGAGTGCGCGCTCTACTTCGGCGCCGTGACGGCCGAACGCCACCGCGCCGTGCCCCGCCGTTCTGAGTCGCTGGCGCGCCTGCTCAACCGCGTCAAGCGCTTGACCCCGGCGGGTCTGGGCCGCAAGCTCGCCCGCCTGATGCCCCGCCGCGGCGGCCCCGCCCTCGTCACGGACTACGGCTACGACTGGGCGGCCCTGCGCCCGCACCTCGAGCCGTCTTATTCGCAGTGGACCTTCGCCGACCTCGCCGCCGAGTTGCGAGACCTCGGCGGCCCGGAACCCGACGCCGCGACGCTCGACCGCTTCGCGGCCGCCCTCACCGCGGAATTTCAGGCCCTGCTGCCCCGCACCCTCGGCCCGTTCGTCGCCATGGCGCGCGACCGCGCCGCGCGCTACGGCGTCCTGCGCCAGCGCTACGCCGACCATCTCCCGGCTTTTGCCGACCGCGCGGACCTGCGCGCCACGCTCGGCACCTTGTGCGGCACCGACGAGCAATTCCTCACGCACCACTTCATGAAGGCCGCGGGCCGGCCCTCGCTTTTCTATCAGCACGGCGCCTACATGCAGCGCTGGCCGATGACCGGACCCTGCGAGGTCTTCCCCGCCACGCACAATCTCGCCTACGGCAGCGCCGACGCCGCCTTCCTATCGGGTTTGAGCCCGAAAGCGAGCGTGACGACCGTGGGCAGCGCGCTGCTCGACGCGCTCGAGCGCGACGAACCGGTCAAGGGCCGATTCCTCTATGTGATGTTCCTCAACCCGGGCAACCTGGCGCTCGCCGAAAGCGAGCTCGCCCACCCCGACACCGATCACTCCTATCTCTTCGCCCGTCACCGCATGGTGATGGAGTCGTTCGCCGCGCGTCCCGAGCTGACCCTCGTCCTACGGCCGCACCCGTCCCAGTTCACCTGGGGACTGTACGAGCCGCTGCGCGAGTTCGCGGAGAGCCGGAAGATGACGAACGTCGTGTTCGATCAGTCCCCGCTCGATCCGAACCGCTACTACGCGGGCTACGAGGGCGTCCTCATGGACTATCCCTGCACCGGCCTGCTCCAAGCCATGGCCAAGGGACGAAAGATCGCCTGCCACACGGGCGTGCCCTACGGCTCCGACGGCGCGGAGATTCTGCGCCGCGCGATCCCGTGCGCCGACGACGACGCGGCCTTCCTCGCGGTCGTCCGGCGCTGGTGCGAAAACGGCGCCGACGACGGCGATCCGGGCGCCCGCCGCGATTACCTTCTGCGCTTCGGCCTCACCGGGTCTCCGGCGCTTCCCGTCGCCCGCGCCATCGTCGACCGCGCCCTGTCCTGACCCCTCCGAGGGCTGTTGACCGGACCCGGCCAATAACCTAAAATGAGGTGTTCAGACTTTGAACACTCCCTTCCCTTGAAGATCATCATCTGCACGACGCCCATCCGGCCGGTCCCCACGGATTACCCCCCGTTCGGTTCCTTGGCCGTCATCCAATCCCTGCGTAAATCGGGCTTCGACCCCTATTTCTACGACATCGACGGCCTGCGCCCGGACTTCGCCGCGGTGGAGAAGTTCTTCGCCGACCAGCAACCCGACGTCGTCGGCATCTCCGCCGTCGTCTCCACGGCCTACGGCTACACGAAGAACCTCATCCGCTCGATCAAGCGCCTCGCCCCCAAGGCCCGCATCGTCCTCGGCGGCAACTTGGCCGCCTCGGCCGAGATCATGCACCGCCTGGCCGGCGTCGACTACTGCGTCGCCGGCGAGGGCGAGATCGTCAGCGTCAACCTGATGCGCTACCTCGAGACCCGCCTCGGCAAGGAGGGCGACGACGAGGCCGCCCTCGCTTCGATCAAGGGCCTCACCTTCGTCGACCGCGCCGGAGAGATGCGCTTCACCGGTTTCGAGACGGCCCTGCCCGCCGACATGGTCTTCCGGCCGGACTATTCGATCATCGAAAAATACTCCAAGATCGAGAACTTCATCAGCGACCCGATGCAGCGCTCCGATCTGCGCCGCGACCCGCGCAGCCAGGAGCCGCACCGCAAGGGCAAGATGATGGGAACCTTGATCTCCGCCAAGGGTTGCGTCGCGCGCTGCACCTTCTGCCACCGCTGGGACAAGGGCTTCCGCGCCGTGCCCGTCGTGCAGATCATCGAGCAGATCCGCTACCTCAAGGAACGCTACAACGTCGGTTACATCCAGTTCTCCGACGAGAACTTCGGCTCCGACAAGCGCCAGCTCGCCGAGTTCATCGCGGCCATCAAGAAAGAAGACGTCCTCTACAACGTCGGCGGCGTGCGCGTGAAGTCCGTGACCCCCGAGATCCTGCGCGCGCTCAAGGACTCCGGCTGCGTGGGCCTCTACTACGGCATCGAGACCGGCAGCCCCGACATCCTCGAGATGATGGAGAAGAAGGCCACGCTCCAGGACAACATCAACGCGGTCAAGTGGACCAAGGACGCGGGCCTCTACACCATCTATCAGATGATCCTCGGCATGCCCGGCGAGACCGAGAAGACGGTCACCGAGACGATCGAGTTCCTCAAGGAAGCCACCGCGATCCTCGACGAGTCGCCCATCAACCGGATGAGCATCAACTACATCCAGGCCCTGCCCGGCACGCCCGTCTA
>JAYTIP010000178.1:0-7242 GCA_043731745.1 Elusimicrobiota bacterium
TGAAGGTCTTCGTCACCGGCGCGACGGGCTTCATCGGCCGCGCCGTGGCGGAGGCGCTGCGCCGCCGAGGCCATCGTGTCGCGGGTCTGACTCGTTCCGCGGCGAAGGCGCCGGGCCTCGAGGCGCGCGAGATCGAGGCCGTGGTCGGCAACATGCGGGACTACCGGACATGGCGGCGCGCGGCCAAGGACGCCGATGTCCTGGTGCACTGCGCGGTCGAGTACGGACCCCAGTATCAGGCTCTCGACCGCGCCACCGTCGACGCCTTCGAAGATCTCGGCGGGAAGATTCTCTACACCTCCGGCGTCTGGCAGTACGGGCCGTGCGGCAAACGGCCCGTGCGCGAGACAGCAGCTTTCGACGGCACCCCGCTCCTTCCGTGGCGATCCGAGCACGAGCAACTCGTCCTCAAAGCGAAGGGGATCGTCATCCGTCCCGGCTGCGTGTACGGCGGCGCGGGGGGACTGACGGGATTGTGGTTCAAAAAGACGGCTCCCGCGATCGTCGGCGACGGGAGCAACCGCTGGGCCATGGTGCACCTCGACGATTTGGGGCACCTGTACGCCCTCGCGGCCGAGAGCTCCGTGAAGAACGAGCTATTCAACGCGACGGACGGCTCGCACGAAAGCGTGCGCGAGATGGCCGCCGCGGCCTCTCGCGCCGCGGGCGGACGCGGGGCCGTGAAGGCTTTGACCTTGGCTCAGGGCGAACAACTTTACGGGGGGCTCGCGCACGGCCTCGCCCTCGACCAACTCGTCGACTCGGGTAAGGCCGCCAAGATGCTCGGCTGGAAGCCCCGTTTTCACGGATTCTCCTCCGGCGCGGAGCGTTTTTACGGCGCCTGGAAGGCCGCGCTGAGCCCTAAGTCGTAATTGCTATACTGCGCACAACAACAATGACCACCCCACACGAAACCTCCTCCGACGATCTCGCTGAAACCGCCCCTCTGGGCAACGACAGCGCCCCGACGCCCGTTTACGACACCACCCCTTACACCGAGCCCGAGGCCTACTCGCAGCCCCGCTCGCCCATCGAAAATGTGCTCCTCATCGACGGCGACAACGACCCCCATGTGCCGCCGGACGCGAACATCACTCGCCACACGCTCGTGCGAGTATTCCTGCGACCCGGCGCTTTGCTGCCGCGCAACCTCGAGAAGCCGCTCGCGCGCCTGCCCAACTTCTGCACCGTGACCTCGCCGAAGGGCGGTGCCAACGCCGCCGACTTCGTCATGAGCCTGCACGCCGGAATGCTGCACGCCGTCCTGCCGCAGAGCGTGCCCTTCCTGATGGTCACCAACGACGCGACCTTGACCGCGATGACCGCCGAGCTCCAGCGCCTGGGCCGCGTGGCCACGGTGTGGACCTCGCACCGCGACCTCGAGACCGAGTTGAACGAAGCCGAGTCGGACGCCACGGGCTCCTACGAGAGCGCGGGCACGACGAAGGCGAAGAATCACCGCCGCCGCGGCGGTGGCCGCTCCCGCGGAGGACGCAGCGGACGAGCCGCCTCTCCCGCCGTCCCGCGCGCGTCGTCCGGACGCTCCCGCGGAGGACGCGGGCGCGCGTCGACTCGGGCGACGCCGCCGGAGGCGGCCTTAACACCGACGCCGATTTTGCCGCCGGACAACGGCGAGCCGCGCAAAACCGGCGGCAAAACGCTTTCAGAAGCCGCGTGGACCTACGCCTCGCGCCTGCAGCGCATCAAGGATGTCCCGTCCCGGGTGAAAACCCTGCTCAACGACATCAAGAACCGCGCGGGCAGCCACGGCTTCTCGCCCGAGGAGATCCTCGAGGAGCTCAAGCGCCATCACGGCGTGAAGGTCGACGCGCAGGGCCGCGTGCAGGTCGCGAAGGTCAAGGCCGCCGAGGCACCCGAGCCCGAAAAAATGTCCGAGGATAACGCGTGAAGCTCGCCGCGGCCTGCCTTCTCCTGACCTTGGGAGCGGCGGCCGCCGCGCCGCCGTCGAAGATTTTCGGCAAGATCGTGAAGTCGTCGTCGAAGATCTCGCCCGGCGCGGACGGTCCCGTGTTCCGCGAAGGCAAACTGACGATCGCGCGCGAGAAGACGGGCGAGGAAGAGGAGTTCAAGGCCACGGCCAAGACCCGCGTCACCCTCGACGGCAAGCCCGCGAAGTTCAAGGCCGCCATGCCCGGCGTCGTCATCTTGCGCGCCGCGTTCGATCCTAAGACGAAAATCCTCGCCGCGATCGATCTCAAGTCGGCGCCGCGCGCCGAGCTTCCGCCCGCCGAAGCCGTGCTCGCGACGGGACGCGTGTCGGGCGAGGTCGCCAACACGGACGCGCTCAAGGGACTGCTCTCGGTCCGCGTCGGCCCCGGCGACACGCGCGATTACGCCGTGAGCGAACGCAGCCGCATCGCGGGCTCGAGCGGCACGCCGATGTCCTTCGACTCAATCAAGGTCGGAGACGCGGTCGAAGTCCAGACCGCGGACGGTAAGAGCGCCGACGAGGTGCTCGTGCGCGACTCGCCCTAACATGGCCCTCGCGCGGCATCTGCGCGCGCTTGAGGACGCCGTGGACGGGCCCCTGACGCTCGCCGAGCTTTCCGGGCGTCTGCATCACTCCGGCTTCGGGCTGACCGTCATCGTCATGTGCTTGCCCTTTTTGCAGCCCGTGCCGATGGGCGGTCTGTCGACCGTGCTCGGGCCGCTCGTGGCGCTCTTGGGCGTGCGTTTGTGCCGCGGCGAAAAAGAACTGCGCCTTCCCGCGTGGATCGGACGGCGGCGCGTCGAGGAGAAGACCTTACAGATATTGCTCGGCGCGGCGCGGCGCTTCTTCGCCGTCGCCGAGACATTCTGCCGGCCTCGCCTCCAGGTCCTGCTCGCGCACGAGCGCGTCACCGGAGCTGGCATAGCGCTCGCGGGCGCCTTGCTCGCCTTGCCGTTTCCGATTCCGCTGTCGAACATGATCTGCGCGGGTCCGGCGACAATGCTTGCGTTATCCACGCTCGAGGACGACGGCCTGCTGGCGGTGCTCGGCTGGCTGGGACTGATTTTGTCTTTGGCGTTTCATATCGGCCTGGCCGTCCTCGGGGGCGACGCGCTGCGTCTCGCCTGGAGCCGCTACGCGTGAGGAACTGGGCCCTCGTCGTTCTGCTCAGCGCTCGCGCGAGCGCCCAGCCGATTCAACAGGAGCGCATGCTGCGCGACGGGAACTGGAACCAGCGCATTCACGCGACAAGCTCTTTAAGCTCCATGGGCCCGCGCGGCTTGCCGCTGCTGTCCTACGCGGCGCACGACGCGGACTGGCAGGTGCGCATGACGGCCGCCCACGAGATGGGCCGGGTGGGACGCCCCGCCCTGAAGGCGCTCGAGACCGTTCTGCGCGAGGAGCCCTGCCGCCATGTGCGCCTGACCGCGGTGCACTGGCTCGGCGTCCTCGGCCCCGAGGCCTCCGACATTCTGCGCCGGTCCCTCGGCGATGAAAGCGCGATGGTCCGCCTGATGGGCCGCTACTGGCTCAAGAAACAGAACGCCAAGCCGACCGACGACGCGCCGGAGGAGGCCACGGCCGCCTCCGACGAGGACCTCAAGGCCTGTGCGGCCTCCGCGACGCCGGGACGCGCTCCGTGGGCCGGCGAAGCCGTGCCCGCGACGGGGGACTCCGAGGTTCCTCAGCGCAATGAGGTCGTCGTGACCAAGGATCCCGAATTTTTGCGGAGCACGGAAGCACTCCCGGTCCGAGCCCCGCCACCGACGGGCAACGCGGACTACGCGAAGCTGGGCCGCGAGCGCCTCAAGGAACTCGACGAGCTTCTCACGCCAGCTGAAAAGGGCGAGCCCGAGAGCATGCCCAAGGGCCGCCCGGGCTTTGGCGAACGAGCCACGCCGGACACCGCCGGCGCCGACTTCGCGGCCGTCTCTCGCAAGAAGACGGCGACGGCCGCCGTCGCCTTGAAGAGCACCCAAGCCGCGCAGACCATGCCCGCGGCGCCTTCCGGCTTCGGCGAGCGCGCCGCTCCAGAGACCTCCGGCGCGGACCTCGTCGCCGACGCCGGTACGGCGAAGCTCGAGAACGACCCTCTTCCGGTGCTGCTCGCCTACCTGAAGGACGCCGACGCGGCCAAGCGCGCCCGAGCCGCCGACGAACTCGGCCGCCGCGGCACGCCCGAGGCGATTTCCGCGCTCAGCGCCGCGCTCAAGGACAAGACGCCGCGCGTACGCGCGAGCGCGGCGATCGCGCTCGGCAACATCGGCGCGCCGGCCGACGCCTCGATTCCCGCGTTGGTCGCCGCGCTTAAGCGCGGCCCTGAGGAAGTGACCTGGAGCGCGGCGCTCGCGCTCGGCCGCATCGGCACGCCGCGCGCGCGCCGCGCCTTCGCCCGCCACTCGCGCGAGTCCGCCGGCGAGTTCGTCCGAACTAAGCGCTGATTTAGAACTTCTCGATGGAGTGGCGGATATCCTTGCCGATCACCATGAAGATCACGTCTTCGGCGATGTTCGTGGCGTGGTCGGCGATGCGCTCGAGGTTCCGGGCGATGAGAATGATGTCCATGCCCCGCTGGATCGCCGAGGCGTCGCGCTGCATGAGATGCACGAGCTCGTTGAAGGTCTGGCTCTTGAGACGGTCCTCTTCGTCGTCGCGCTTGATCACATCGCGCGCGAGTTCCGTGTCGCCGCGCGAGAAGGAGTCGAGCGAGTCCTTGAGCATGCCCGCCGCGACCTCGACCATGCGGGGGATGTCCCCGAGCTTGATCTTGGGCTCCTTGCAGAGGAAGACGCCGGTTTCGGCGATATTGACCGCCTGATCGCCGACGCGTTCGAGGTCGGAGTTGATCTTGATCGCTGCCGCGATCAGGCGCAGATCGCCGGCCGCGGGCTGGTGCAGGGCGATGAGCCTCAGCGCGACCACGTCGATCTCGACATGCATCGTGTTGACCTGCCGCTCCCAGTCCTTGACCGCGGCGACATGACTCTCGTCGCGCTCGACGACGACCTTCACCGCGTAGTGGACCATCTCCTCGCAAAGGCTGCCCATGCGCAACAGGCGTCCGCGCAGGTCGTCCAAGTCCGCGTCGAATTGGCGCTTCATATTAACCGAA
Source organism: Elusimicrobiota bacterium (assembly GCA_043731745.1). Lineage (GTDB taxonomy): Bacteria > Elusimicrobiota > Elusimicrobia > UBA1565 > UBA9628 > GWA2-66-18. The sequence continues at coordinate 5,064 of JAYTIP010000178.1, forward strand.
CCTCCCGGTGATGTAGTCCTCGGTGCGCTTGTCGACGGGCTGCGTGAACATCTTGCGCGTGAGGCCGTATTCGACCATTTCGCCCATGAGCATGAACACGGTGTACTCCGCCACGCGCGCGGCCTGCTGCATGTTGTGCGTGACGATGACGACGGTCAGCTCGCTCTTGATCTGGAGGAGAAGTTCCTCGATGCGCGCGGTCGCGATCGGATCGAGGGCCGAACAGGGCTCATCAAGCAGTAGCACCGCCGGTTCGACCGCCAGAGCGCGCGCGATGCACAGACGCTGCTGCTGGCCGCCGGAGAGGCCCACGCCGGGAGCGTCGAGCTTGTCTTTGACCTCGTCCCACAGAGCCGCGCGGCGCAGGCTTTTCTCGACGGTCTCGGCGAGCACGGCGCGGTCGTGGACGCCGTTGAGCACGAGCCCGGCGGCGACGTTCTGGGCGATGGACATGGTCGGGAAGGGGTTGGGACGCTGGAACACCATGCCGACCGCGCGGCGCAGTACGACGGGATCGAGGTCGAGCGCGTTACGGCCGCCGATGAGGATTTCTCCTTCCGCGGTCGCTCCCGGTATCGCCTCGTGCATGCGGTTGAGGCAGCGGATCAAGGTCGACTTGCCGCAGCCCGACGGGCCGATGATCGCGGTCACGGTGTTCTCGCGAATCTCCAGGTTCACGCCCTTGAGTACGGGGGCGCCGCCCGCGTAGCCGGCGCGCAGTCCGCGAACGCTCATGGCGATTTTGGCCTCGGCCGAGGCGGAAGGCGCCGCGGTCTCGGCGGGAAGAGGCATCGGTCTCATTTCCATAATGTTCATCTCAGTGCGAAGTTCCGCTCGAAGGTCTCAGCCAGACGCGCGCGGTCACGTTGACCAGCAGCACGAAGGCCATGAGGATCAGGGCCGCCGCCCACGCCTGATTATGCCAGTCTTCGTAGGGGGAGATCGCGTAGGTGTAGATCGTGTGCGGCAAGGTCGCTATCGGGTTAAGCCAGCCGTTGTCCGAGAAACGGTTGCCGAAGGCCGTAAAAATAAGCGGCGCGGTCTCGCCCGCTACGCGCGCGAGCGCGAGCAGGGCGCCGGTCAGGATGCCGCGCCCGGCGGTCGGGACGATCACCATCATCGTCACCTTCCAGCGCGGCACGCCGAGTGCCAGCGCCGCCTCGCGGATGGTGCCGGGCACTAGGCGCAGGAACTCCTCCGTGTTGCGCAGGACGATGGGCACGATGATGAAGGCGAGCGCCACCGAACCAGACAACGCGGAGAACTTCTTCATCGGATGCACGATGAGCGCGTAGGCGAACAAGCCGACGACGATCGACGGGACGCCGTTCATCACGTCGGCCGCGTAGCGCACGGCGAAGGCGTACTTGCCGTGGCCGTACTCCGCCAAATACACGCCCGCCAGAACGCCGACCGGTATCCCGAGCAGGCCCGCAAGCCCCACGACCTTGGCCGAGCCGACGATCGAATTCGCGATGCCGCCGCCGTGTTCGCCGACGGGCTTGGGCAGGTTCACGAGGAAGGACCAGGACAGCGACGACGCGCCCTTCCAGGCGATGTAGCCGAGGATCGCGAGCAAGGTACCCGAGGCGATCGCGGCGCACAGGGCCGTGAGAGCGAACATGAGCGCGTTGATCTTGCGGCGGCGCGCGTAGTGGGCTTCGTTCACGAGCGTTTCCCCAGACGATAAATCATCAGGCGCGCCGCGCCGTTGACGACGACGGTCACGCCCATGAGCACGAGGCCGATCGCCACGAGCGCCGACAGGTGCGCGTCGCTCGAGGCCTCGGCGAGCTCGTTGGCGATGACGGCCGCCATGCTGTAACCGGGTTCCAATATATTCGCCGAGATCTTCGGGGAATTGCCGATCACCATGGTGACCGCCATCGTCTCGCCGAGCGCGCGGCCGAGCGACAGAAATACCGCGCCGATGATGCCGGAGCGCGCGAACGGCAGGCTCACGCCGCTCACGACTTCCCAGCGAGTGGCGCCGAGCGCGTACATGGCCTCTTTGAGCGGGCGCGGCACGGTCAGCAAGACCTCGCGCGTGATCGTCGTGATGTAGGGCAAGATCATGAAAGCGAGGATGAGTCCGGCAGTCAGCATGCCGACGCCGTAGGGCGCGCCGGCGGAGCGCATCGCGGGGACCAAGATGAAGATTCCCATGAGCCCGAGAATC
>JAYTIP010000179.1:0-21213 GCA_043731745.1 Elusimicrobiota bacterium
AGGTCGTGCGCGTGGGCTCGTCCTGGATGATCCCCAACCGCACGGGCGCCGCCGCGGCGAGCGCGGGTGAGAGCAAGACGGCGAGAACGAGCGAAGGCCTGTTCAAGAGCCAGGCATTCTACTAAACGCAACAACCAGGGGTCTGACCCCTCTTCGTTGCGTTACTGCGTGACGGCGTCGCGGCGGCGGTGGGCGGCTTGGGCCTCGGAGGGGGGCGGCAGCGACGCCGAGAGATCGGCGGAGATGCGCAAAGTCTCGTCGAGCACGGCGTCGGGGGCGTCGACGGCGGCCGACGCGCCGGGCTCGTCCTCCTCGTCATCTCGGAACCGCTCGGGGTTGGCGCGCGCCGTGCCCGTGGACGCGGCGACGGCGGGGGCCTTGCCGTCGAGGATCTCGAGCGTGATCTCCTCGGAGGCGAAGGGCTTGTCCTTGCGCGCGGCCCGGTCCTTCTTTCGTACGGCCTGGCGTTCCTCCTCGGCCTTGCGCTCGTCGACGCGGGTTTTCTCGTTGAGCGAGAGCGACTTGTCCTTCTTCTGCTTCTCCCAGCGGGCCATGTCTTCCTTGATCCACTGGAACTCGCGCGAGGCCGCGACGCGGCCGGTCGAGGCCTTGGCCAGCGCGGAAAGGCGCGGCTGCAGGGCGGTGCTGCGCTCAAACGGCGCGGGCTCGACCTCGTCGTAGGGCAACGCGCTCTTCTGCGAGGACTCGGTGGACTCGCTCATGTCCCCGTAGAAGGGGATGTGCACGTCGGGCAGAACGCCCTTGTGCTGGGTCGAGGCGCCGGAGACGCGGTAGAACTTCTGGATCGTGAGCTTGAGCGCGCCGGGCTTGTAGGAACGGTAGGCGGGCGGCAGGTAGCTGTTGAGCTCGAGCACGGACTGCACCGTGCCCTTGCCGAAGGTGCTCTTCTCGCCGACGATGACGCCGCGGCCGTAGTCCTGAATGGCGCCCGCGAAAATCTCCGAGGCGGAGGCGGAGCCGCGCGAGGTCAGCACGATCATCGGGCCGTCGAAGGCCGTCATCGAGTCGTTGTCGCGCAGGAGCTTGATCGTGCCGCGCGCGTCCTTGACCTGGACGACGGGGCCGGAATTAATGAAAAGTCCCGTCAGGGACACGGCTTCCGACAGCGAGCCGCCGCCGTCGCGGCGCAGGTCGATGATGAGAGATTCCATGCCGCGGCGCTTCATCTCGAGGATGAGGCGCTCGGTGTCGCGCGTGGCGCTCTTGCCGTCGGAGCCGCCGCGCATGTCGGCGTAGAACGACGGCAGGTCGAGCACGCCGATCTTCGACGGCTTGCCGCCGCGGCCGGGGACGGTGTAGAGCTTGGCCTTGGCTTCCTGGTCGGTGAGCTTGATCTCGTCGCGCACGAGGGTGATGACGACGCGCGTGCCGGGGTCGAGGGCGTCCTTGGGGATGACGCGCATGCGCACGGTGGAGCCCTTCTCGCCGCGGATCATTTGCACGAGGCGGTCGAGCTTCATGCCGACGACCTCGACGAACGGGCCGTCCCCCTGAGCGACCGCCTCGATCTTGTCGTCGGGCTTAAGCCGTTTATCGGAGTCCGCAGGACCGCCGGGGACGAGCGAGACGATGCGCGCGTAGCCGTCCTCGGAGCGCAGGACGGCGCCGATGCCGACGAGCGAGAGCTTCATGCTGATGTCGAAGTTCTCCTTCTGCGCGGCGGCGAGGTAGTCGGTGTGCGGGTCGAAGACGCGCGTGAGCGCGGAGATGTAGGTCGAGAAGACGTCGATGCCGTCGTACTCTTTGTAGCTGCGCAGGATGCGGTCGTAGCGCTGGTCGATGGTCTCCTTGATGGAGAGTTCCTTCGCGGGCTTGGCGGCTTCCTCTTTCTTGGCGGGCGTCGTGACGGCGACCTTGTCGACGGGTTCCTGCACGGACTTGGCGGCGGCCTTATCCTTCTTCTCCTGGGCGAGCTTGGCGGCGGCGGCCTTGTTCTCCTCCATCTTGAGCTTGGCCAGGCGCTCGAGCAGGACCTCGTGCTTGATGCGCAGGCGCCAGAGCTCGTTGATCTCCTTGCCGCCGGCGGCCCAAGGCAGCTCGTGGCGGTCGAGGACGACCTTCTCGTCGGAGGTGAAGGTGAAGGTCGAGGAGGTGAGCGACTTGACCAACGCGACGCGCTCCTCAAGGCGCTTGGACACGCGGTCGAAGATCTCGTAGGCGGCCTCGACATCACCGTCCTTGATGCGGTCGTCGAGGGTGGTCGCGTACTTGGCCTCGAATTCATCTACATCGCTCTTTTCCAAAATCATGTGGTTGTAGTCGTAGGCGTCGAGATAGTTGTGGAGGAATTCCTTGGCGACGATGTCGTCGATGGGGCGCCGCGCGTAGTGCGTCTGCTCGAGCAGGCGCCCGACGAGCTCGGCCACGATGGGGCCGCCCGCGTACTTGTCGAACGCCGAGGCGGGCACCGCGAGGATCAGCGCGAGCGAGACGGCGAGCAGACGGCGGTAGATAGGGAATTTCATGTTGGTTACCTGTGTGCGGCGTTGCGGGCCACGAATTGGTTCACGAAGTCTGCGTCATTTTGGAGCGTCCAGTCCAGATCAGCGGCGTTTGCGTTAAATTGAGCCAATAAGTAGGCGGCCTCGGGCTTGGTGAAACCGGAAGCGACGAGGTCGGCCTCGATCGCCTTTTGATTCTCCGGCTTGGCCATTTCCGCGCGCCAGTCGCGGATCGCGGGCTGATAATCCTCGATGCGGTTCTTCACCTGGAGGCTCATCCAGGGCTTTTCGAGCGCGATGCGCTCGTCGGGGATGTGCCGGCCCGTCGCCGGATCGGAGCGGCCGAAGGCCTGCTCGAAGTCGATGAGCCAGGGCAGGCCGTGGTCGCGAGGAACGAGAACGTTGCCCTGATTGACGTCGGAGATTCCGAAGGTGCGCACGAAGAGGGCCATCGCCACGCGCTGCTCAAGGGTGAACGGATTCGCGTAATAAGACGGCTCGGCTTCGGCGCGCTCCATGAGCATGTATGAGTCGTGACCGTTCTCGACGGCAAGGGAGGCGGGAACGCGGACATAGCGGCCGAAGAAGCGCCGCGCGAGGCGGCGGCCCGCCGTCTCGTTGCGGATGATGTACCACTGCGCGGTCTTCATCACCATTTCGGATTTTCCTGGCTCACGCAGGGAGAGAATCACGGTATTGAGCTTGCCGGGGTCCTCGCCGTGGAGCTTGACCCGAGACTTGGTGAGATGAGGATCGTAGCCGAGGCGCTTGTTGAGCTCCTTGGCGCTGACGACGGAGTCGTCGAGTCCGTTCGCGGCCTTGGGCGCGGGGGAGAAGACGACCTTGGGCGCGGCGGGCAGCGAGGCGTCGTAGCGGGCGAGAACATCGCGCAGCTCCGGCTTCAAAACGGCGGCGACCTCGGCCCACTTCTTCGAGTCGGGGCCCAGCCGCGCGCGCAGGCCGGAGAGAAGGTCGCTACGCTTAAAGCCCGCGCGGGACAGGAACTCGGGTCTCAGGAGCTGATCGAGGACGGCCTTCGGACCGGCGTCGGTCAGGCCGCCCGCGTCGACGATCACCCAACGCGAGCGCCAGTGCTGCCAGACGAGATTGCCCGACGCGAGGTCCGCGCTCACCCCGCGCTGGAGGAGTTTGGCGATGAAATCCGTCATCCCCTCGAGCTGGTGCTTCGCCAGAGGTCCGGCGGCGAGCAGCTCCGCCGCGGTTTTTCCCTCGATGAACTCCTTGATCAGGACGCGGCCGTCTTTGCTTTCGGCGATCAGCTTGGCGACGGGCAGGTCGGAGGCGGCGACGGCGCGCAAGACGGAGGCCTCGTCGCGCACGCCGGGCAAAGAGCGCGCGGCGGGGGCGAGTATTTTGATCGCGAAATTCCGGTCGCGCGACTGCCACACCGTCGAGGTGCCGCCGTCGCCGGCTCGTACGCCGAGCGTGGTCTTGACGCGGCCGACGCGCACGGTCTCACCGGCCTTGCCCGGCCAGGACGGGACGATCTCGCCGATGGGCAGGGCGGCGCGCACCTTGCCCCACAGACCGGCGGCGAAGGACGGGGCGGGAGCGTCCGCCGCGCGGGCCGAGCTCTGATCAAAGCGCATCTGCCCGGCGGCGACGCCCGCCTCGGGCGCGGCGTCGGGCGCGAAGGCCGCGGACTTGCTCGCGCCGCCCTCGATCGCAGCCGGCGCGTTTTTGGCCGCCGTCCGTCCGGTCGCGGCGGGGACGGCGACGGCAATCGCCGGGGCGGGCAGTTCAGGGACGGCCGTGAGCGCTTGGGGGGTGAGCAAGGACGGCGTCGGCGTGGGCGCGGCGTTGAGCGCGGTCGCCAGACCAGGGACCGAGGTCGCCGTCAGCGAGGGGACGGTGAGCTGAAGGGGGACCGGCGCGTTGAGGCCGGCTCCGAGCGAGCCTGTTTGAGATCCCGGGGCGAAATCCCCGCCGACGGGCGCCTCGATTTGCCCGGCCCGGAGGGGGCCGGACAAAGCCATTAAGAGGAAGGCTAATGCCGTGAGGGGTCTCACCTGGTCACTATAACAGGAGTTCGATAGGCCCGCCAGGGGAGCATTAAGGGAAGCTCTTATGCCAGGCTTGACAGGAATGGGCCCGAGGTCTATCCTTCGATGCCCATGCCCTCCAACGAAGAACTCCAAGACCAAATCAGCGAGCTGAGTTTTCAAGTCCAGTCTCTTCGCGAAGAGCTGGGGCGTCTAGGGGAGAGGCCGGCGTCGCCTCCGCCTGGTCAGATGAGCCAGATCGCGGCGGTGGAGCCGGAGAGTAAGCCCGCCCCCAAGCCCGCTCTTCAATCCGCGCCGAAGGCGGCGCCCAAGCCCGAATCCCTCGGTCACGAAACTTTCGAAAACCTCGTGCGCAAGGCTAAGGGCGAGGCCCCGCTTCCCGTCGAAGACCTCGCCCCGCCGCACAAGCCGAGGTCCTTCACCGGCCCGGCCTTTACCGAGCAGTTCATCGGGCAGAAGATGCTCCAGTATGTCGGCGCGTTGATCCTCTCGCTCGGCGTCATCTTCTTCCTCGTCTGGCGCGCCCAGCATACGAGCCCGCAAGAACGCGCGTTGATGGCCTTCGCGGCGGGAGCGGCGTTGGTGGGCCTGGGATTATTCGTGCGCAAGCGCCCCCCGTATGAGAACCTGTCTGGCGCCTTGGTGGGCGGCGGCTGGTCCATCCTTTATATAACGGCCTACGCCGTCCATCACTTCGAGCCGGTGCTCATCGTCCAGTCGCCGGAAGCCGGGATCGCTTTGCTTTTGATGGCGGCGGGTGGAATGATCGCCCACGCGCTCTTCACCGGCTCGCGCGTGTTCCGGCTGTACGCGTTCTCGCTGACCTATTTCCTGCTCCTGTTCTGCCACGCCGACATCGCGTCGCACGACATTTTCGTGCTTCTGCTCGCCGCCTCGGCCGCTATCGCGGTCGAGTCGGGTGAGGCCGACGTGCTCATTCCGAGCCTGATCGGCTTTCACGCCAACTTTCTGCCCCTGTACTTCCGCACGATCAATCTGCCGCCCGACCAGCACACGGCGGCGAACTTCGCGGTGCCCTTCGGCACGCTGGCGCTCGGCTATCTCGTCGTGGCGCTGATGCCCTTCATCCCGCGCACGCGCGCGCGACTGTGCACCGAAAGCCAAACGCAGATCCTCGACGCGGCGCTGAGCCTCAACGCGGTGCTGTTCGCGCTGATGGCGGGCTCGATGGGGCGAGTGTTCTTCGGGCACTCTTCGATTCGGCGCGCCGGGGCGCTGGCGGCGATGTTCCTGCTCCCCGCGATCGGCCATCTGAAGGTTCTCGGACGGCGCAACTCGGCGGCGGGCCTGGGCGGCGTGATTCCGCTGCTGCTGATGGCGGCCGCGGTGTTCGAGATGCCCGACCCGATGTGGAAGCTGTTCGCCTGGGTCGCGCTGTCGACCGGGTGGGTGTTTATCGGGCTGTTTCTCGAGCAGCCGATCTGGCGCGCGGCCGGGCTGTGCATGGGCCTGCTGACCTTCACCTTCTACACCGAGGTCGCTCGACGCGGCGAGGAGGCTCGGCGCGAGGCGTCGATGGCGTTGTTCGTGTTCTCGGGCCTGTCGTATTTCTTCTCGCGCTTCCATCGCGTGTGGCTCGCGGACCCCGAAGAGTGGGAGAAACCCGCGACCGAGTACTGGCTCTACATCGGCACCGCGGCGCTCTTGCTCGGGCTTTGGGGCACGCTCGACGCGGCGCCGTTTCTGTGTTGTCTCGTGGTTCTGGCTCTCGTCGGCGAGCACTTGGCCGTCGGCCTTGGACGCGTGCACCTGTGGGTCCAGGCGGCGCTCATCGAGATCGGCCTGGGCTTCTATTCCTTCATCGTGGACTACGGCGCGGGCGCGCCGACGGTGGGATTTTCTCCGCGCCTGCTCGTGACTTTCGTCGTGCTCGGCGCGTACGCCTACCTGCTCTTCGCCGACCCGATGGACGAGAAGCTGACCGAGCGCTGGAACTGGTTCAGCAAGGCCGAGCAACGGCGCGGCGTCGCCTGGATGTTCTTCTTCGTCGCCGCGTTCACGGTGTACCGTGAGTTCGACGGGCGCCTGCGCCTGCCGGTGTGGGCGTTCTCTTCTCTCGGCCTGTTCTGGCTGTCGCGGACCGTCAAGAACGCCGACTTCCGCGCCCAGGCGATGTTGCTGAGCATGGCGACGGCCTTCGAGGCGTGCACGACCTACCTGACGGGGCCGACCGTGCTCATGTCGTCTTTGACCTTGCCGCGCGCGGGTCTGTTCTGGTCGTCGATCGCGGCCCTCATCGGCGGCGTGGCGGTGGCGAAAACGCCGGAGAAGGACGGCTCGCCCGGCGACGACCAGGTCGCGACGATGTTCTCAATACTCGCGCTCGTGCTTGGCGCCGCGTACTTCGCCAAGGAGCTCGACCGCGTGCAAATGACCATGGCCTGGGCGGGCTGGGGCATCGCCTTCCTTGGTGCGGGTCTGACTTTGGGCTGGCGCGAAATGCGCCTGCCGGGGCTCGCTCTGCTCGGGCTGTGCGTGGCGAAGGCCCTGCTCTCCGACACCGCGAACCTGCCGCTGCCCAACCGCGTGGCGAGCTTCGTGGCACTCGGCGTGATCCTGATCTTCGCCTCGACCCTCTACAACAAGGCGGGCGCGGGAGAGTGAAGAAGGCCGCGCCGGTTGTACTCGTCCTTCTCGCCCTCGTCGTCGCGTTCGTCGTCGGAAAAGGCGGGCGCAGCCGCGAGAGCGTGGTTCCGCTGTCGCGCGCCGTCGCCGATCACGAGAAGGCGATCGACCGCGGCGTCGGCTTGGCCCTGCCGCTGTCGGCCGACGAAGAACGGCGCATGGGCGAAGAGCTCGACAAGCAGATGGGTTCGCGCGACCCCGGCGCGGCTCCCGGGACCCCCGCGGCCTCGCGCGCCGCTCTGTGGAAGGAGCTCGGCCTCACCGCCGCGGCCTCGCCGCTCGTCACCCGCTATCGTGGGCGCTACGCGTTTCGCGTGGTCAAGGAGGGAGGCCTCAACGCGTTCGCCGGACCCGGAGGCTTCGTTTATGGGACCGAAGAGCTGGTGACCAAGCTAGCCAAGGATCCTGACGCCTTGTTATTCGTGCTCGGACATGAGATCGGGCACATCGAGCTCGGTCACACCGCCGATTCCATGCGCTATCGCGCCGATCGCAACGATCCCGCGAGCGCCGCCCTCTCCGGCGCGGCGTCCGTCGGCCGGCTCTTCGTCCAACTCCACTTCTCCTCCGGCCAGGAGCTCGAGGCGGATGCGTTCGCCGTGCACCTGCTGCGCTCGCTCAAGCGCGACCCCGCCGCGGGCCTGCGCGCCTTCGACATCCTCGGCCTGACCGCAGACAAGGCGACCAAGCGCGATCCCGGCCAGGTCGCGGTCGAAGGGCTCGCCGATTATTTCAGCACCCACCCCGGCGCCTGGGAACGGCGCGCCGCGCTCGAGCGCGAGGCGGCGAACACGCGGTGAAGCGCGGCACCGGCTCGACGAGCTTTATCGCCTTCCTGACCGCACAAGCGCTCGGGGCGTTCAACGACAACGCGTTTAAGTCCTTCGTCGTCTTCTCCCTCGTCGCCGCCGATCCGCAATTCATCGTGAAGGGCGGCGCGGCCTTCATCATCCCGTTCCTGCTGTTCTCGACCGTCGCCGGCGATATCGCCGACCGGTGGTCCAAGTCGCGGCTCGTCGCGCTGTTTAAAGCGATCGAGGTCTTCCTTCTGGTCGCGGCCGGCCCCGCGCTCGCCGCGCACAACGAGCCCGCCTTGCTCGTCCTGCTCTTCCTCATGGGAGCGCACTCCGCCTTCTTCGGGCCCGTGAAGTTCGCGATCCTGCCCGAGCTCGTCGACGACTCCGAGCTCTCCAACGCCAACGGCCTCGTGCAGATGACGAGCTTCGGGGCGATCATACTGGGCACCGCCGCCGCCGCCGAACTCGTCGCGCGCCTGCGCGACCGGCCCGCGACGGCCGCCATGCTGCTCGCGGGAGCGGCGGCGATCGGATTTCTCGCTTCGCTGCTGATCGGCCGGACCGAGCCCGCGCGGCCGGACGCCAAGCTCTCGCTCGATCCCGTCTCGAGCACGATCGCCAACCTCCGCCACCTCGCGGCCCTGCCCAATGTGCACCTGGCCACCTACGCGGCCGCGTTCTTCTGGTTCATCGGGGCCGTGTTCCAAATGAATCTTCTCGTCTACGGAATGCGCCTCATGGGCCTCACCGAGGTCGCGTGCGGGCGGTTTCAGGTCGTTCTCGCACTCGGCATCGGCGCGGGCTCGTTCATCGCGGGCCGTCTCTCGCGCGGGCAGGTCGAGCTCGGGCTCGTGCCGCTGGGGGCGCTCGGCCTGGTGCTGTTCGGCGCGGACCTGGGATTTGCCGCGCAGTCGCCGACGCGCGTCGTCGTCGATCTGCTTCTGGCGGGCCTGTCGGCCGGGTTGTACGCGGTGCCGCTGCAGGCTTACATCCAACAGCGCAGCCCCGTCGAGGAGCGCGGACGCGTGGCCGCGACCGGGAATTTCCTGTGCTTCGCGGCGATTCTCGTCGCGACCGCGGCGCTCGGAGCGCTCGACACCAAGTTCCACCTCAATCCCGCCCAGGTCTTTCTCGTCACGGCCGCGATGTCGGCCGTCGTCGCCTACGAACTCCTGCGCCGCCTGCCCGATTTCTTCCTGCGGCTGATGTTCCTGCCACTGACGCGCTGCCTCTACGACATCCGCGCCGTCGGCCAGGAAAATGTGCCGCTCGAGGGGCCGGTGCTGCTCGTGTCCAATCATGTTTCCTTCGTCGACGCGATCCTCGTCGCGATGGCCAATCAGCGCCTGATCCGCTTTCTGATGCTGCGCGCCTACTACGAGATGCCGGGCGTCGGCTGGTTCTTCCAGGCGATGGGCTGCGTGCCGGTGTCGAGCACCGACGGGCCCAAGGCGCTCGTGGCCTCGTTTAAGCGCGCGCGGGAGTACATGATGTCGGGCCAGGCCGTGTGCATCTTCGCCGAGGGCGAGATCAGCCGCCACGGCCAGCTGCAGCGCTTCAAGCGCGGCTTCGAGAGCATGGTGCACGGCGTCGACGTGCCGATCGTACCCGTGCATCTTGATCAAGTGTGGGGAAGCTTGTTCTCGTTTTCCGAGGGGAAACTGCTGTTCAAGCGCCCGCGCGGTCTTCCGTACCGCGTTACCGTCAGCTTCGGCAAGCCTATGCCCGCGACCTCGTCGGCCTTCGAGGTTCGCCAGGCGATCTTGAAGCTCGGCGCCGAGGCATTCTCACATCGGCTCGCCGATTCGCCGCCGCTGCCGCTGGCGTTTTCGCGGCAGGCCAAGGCGCGGCCGTTCGCCTTGTCGATGGCGGACTCGAGCGGTCTGCGCCTCAACGCGCTGCAGGCGCTGACGGGCTCTTATCTGCTCGGTCGCGCGCTCGCGCGTGAGATCCGTCTCGACGACGAACGCGTGGGCGTCCTGCTGCCGCCGTCGGTTCCGGGGGCGCTGGTCAACGCGGGCCTGGCGCTTCACGGTAAGATCGCCGTCAACCTCAATTACACGGCGAGCAAGGAGGTGGTCGACGCGTGCGTCGCCAAGGCCGGAATCAGCACCGTCGTCACGTCCCGCGTGTTCGCGGAAAAGCTCGGCTGGGAGCCCGACGGCCGTAAGATCTACGTAGAAGACGTTCTCCCGGCGATCTCGGCCGTCGACAAGGCGTCGTACGGCGCTTTATTCCTTCTCGCGCCGTCGTTCGTCCTCGAACGGACCCTTTTCTCCGCCGCGCGGGGCTCTCTCGATCGCCTGGCCACCATCATGTTCACGAGCGGCTCGACGGGCATGCCCAAGGGCGTCATGCTGACCCACGCCAACATACTCGCCAACCTCGAGGCGGTGGCCCAGGTGGTGCAGTTCGGTCCCAAGGACCGCATGATGGGCGCGCTTCCGTTCTTCCACTCCTTCGGCTTCACCGCGACCTTGTGGCTGCCCCTGCGTCTGGGTATGGGCGCGGTGTATCATTTCAATCCGCTCGACGCGCGCACGATCGGTAAGCTCGTGTCGGAACACCAGGTCACCGCGATCCTGGGCACGCCCACCTTCCTGCTCGCCTGGATGCGCCGCGTCGAGCCCGAAAAGTTCAAGACCTTGCGCCTCGTCGTCGTCGGCGCCGAAAAGCTGCGCGAGGAGGTGGCCAAGGCCTTCGCCGAGAAATACGGCGTCACGCCGCTCGAGGGCTACGGCGCCACCGAGCTCTCGCCCGTGGCCGCGCTGAACATACCCGACATCGAATGGCCCGGCATCCACCAAACCGGGACCAAGCTCGGAACGGTCGGCCAGCCCCTGCCGGGCGTGTTCATGAAGGTGCTCGATCCCGAGACGGGCAAAGAGCTCGGTCCGGACACGCCGGGCCTGCTGCTGGTGAAAGGCCCCAATGTGATGAAGGGCTATCTCGACGACGAGGCGAAGACGCGCGAGGTCATTAAGGACGGTTACTATATCACCGGCGACATCGCGAAGATCGACGAGGACGGATTCGTTCAGCTGACGGACCGGCTCTCGCGCTTCTCCAAGGTCGGAGGGGAGATGGTGCCGCACATCAAGGTCGAGGAGTGCCTGCACGAGGCTCTCGGTCTTCTCGATCAAGCCTTCGTCGTCACGGGCGTGCCCGACGACAAGCGCGGCGAGCGGCTCGTCGTGCTTTATAAGGGCGACCTCGATCTCGACGCCGCGCTCAAGAAGGTCGGCGAGAGCGGCCTGCCCAAGCTGTGGCTGCCCGACAAGTCCAACTTCCACAAGGTCGAGGAATTCCCGTTGCTCGGCAGCGGCAAGGTGGATTTCCAGAAGCTGAAGGCCGAGTCGCGCCGCCTGGAAGGGCTATAATCCCCGCCCCATGCTGATAGTCCTCATCATCGCCGCACTCGTCGGACTCAACGCGCTCTTCGTGCTCATGGAGTTCGCGTTGGTGCGGGTACGCCCGGCCCGCATGGAAGTGCTCGCGCGCAAGGGCAACGCGCGCGCCGCGGCCGTGCAGGAAGTTCTCGCGGGCTTCGACGAGTACCTGGCCGCGATGCAGGTGTGCATCGCGCTGATCTCGATCACCTTGGGCGCGGTCGGCGAGCCGGGCCTCGTCGTGGCGATCCAGGCGCGGCTGCCCGCGTTCGCTGGTTCGCTCTCGCCGCGCACTTTGCACGCGTTCTCCTTCGCGGCCTCGGTCGCGGTCCTGGCGGCCGTGCAGATCGTGTTCGCCGAGCTCGTGCCGCGCGCGATCGGCGCGCATTACGCCGACTACATCTCTCTTTACGGCGCCCGTCCGCTCAAAGCGCTCGCCGTCTTTCTGCGCTGGCCCATCCGCGCGGCGACGGCCTGCTCGCGCGGAGTCCTTGGCCTCTTCCGCCTGCGACCCGCCGCCGAGGCCGAGCACGCGGTCAGCGTCGAAGAAATGCGCGTGGTGCTCGGCGAAACCCAGGAGCGGGGGGCGATGCCGCTCGAGCGCCTGCTGTTGCTCGAAAACCTCTTCGACTTCGGCTCCGCCAAGGTCTCCGACGCGATGCGCCCCCGCGACCGCATCATCCACCTCTCGCTGGCGAAGAGCTGGGAGGAAAACCTCGCCGTGATCCGCGAGAAGCGCTACTCGCGCTTCCCGCTGTGCGAGAACGACCTCGACTCCGTGCTCGGCTACGTGCACGTCAAGGACCTGATCCTGCAGGACGCCGGGCCGTCCCCCGACCTGAAGAAATTCAGGCGCGACCTCTACGAGGTCAGCGACACGGAGACCCTCGAGAAGCTGCTCAAGACCATGCCCGACAAGGGCGTGCACATGGCCATCGCCCGCGACGGCCTCAACCGCGTCATGGGCCTGATCACTTTGGAAGACATCATCGAGGAGCTCATCGGCGAGGTCCGCGACGAGTTCGAGAAGGTGAAAGGCTGGGTCCCCGGTGAAATGTTCGTGCGCGCCGCCGTCGACGCCAATCTCCCGACGGTCGAGCGCAAGGCCACGATCCGCCATCTCATGGACCGTCTGAAGGCCGCCCACCCGGAGCTCGACGCGGACGTCGCCTTCGCCGCCGTCTGGGAGCGCGAGCTCAAGTTCGCGAGCGCGGTCGGACATGGCGTGCTCGTCCCGCACGCGCGCCTGCCCGGGCTCAAGGAGCCCCTCGTCGCCGTCGGCCGTTTCGCCAAGGCCCCGCCCCTGCCCACCCCCGACGGCGCACCGCTGCGCCTCGTCTTCTTGATCCTGACCCCGCTCGAAACGCCCACCATGCAGCTCAAGGTCCTTCAACGCATCGCCTCGCTCATCATGAACGAGACCCTCCGCCGCAAAATCCTCCGCGCCAAAACCGACGAGTCTTTGCTCACCCTCCTGCGCACCGCCGACACTTTGCTCGCGACCTAATTTGGTGTCAGGCTTTGCGTTTTAAGTATCTCGTGTAAAGTGAGTTAAACCGCAAAGCCTGACACCATTTCCGTATGAAAAGTGGGAAAGTGGGAGGCCTGACACCAAATTGGTATCATCCACGAATGGCCAGTGAAAACCTGCGATTTTTGCGGGCGTGTCGCTCTCTTCCCGTCGACGCGACCCCGGTGTGGTTCATGCGTCAGGCCGGGCGTTACATGGAAGAATATCGCGCTCTGCGTAAGACTCACTCCATCCTGGATTTGGCCAAGACGCCGCAGCTCGCCTGTGAGGTGACGCTTCAGCCGCTGCGCGCCATCGACGTGGACGCCGCGATCCTGTTCGCCGACATCCTCCTCATCGTTGAGCCGATGGGCCTTAAGCTCAAATTCGCGCCGGGGCCGTCGATTTCGAACCCCGTGCGCACGGCCGCCGACGTGAAGGCTCTGCGCGTCAACGGCGTCGCCGCCGACCTCGATTTCGTGTACCGCGCCCTGCGTCTGATCCGGCGCGAGATCGACGGTAAGAAGGCGTTGATCGGCTTCGCGGGCGCGCCGTTTACCGTCGCGAGCTACATGATCGAGGGCGGCCACTCCGATCACTACAAGCTCACTAAAGGCATGATGACCGACCGTCCCGATCTCTGGGACGCGCTCATGAAAAAGGTGCGAACAACCACCGTCGAGTACCTCGAGTGTCAGGTCGCCGCTGGCGCGCAGGCCATCCAGCTGTTCGACTCCTGGGTCGGACGGCTCACGCCCGAGCAGTACCGCCGCCACGTGCGCCCGCACTCGAAGTGGGTGCTCGACCGGATCGCCAAAACGGGCGTGCCCGTCATCTCCTTCGGCACGGGCACCAACGGCTTCCTCGAGGATTTCGCCGAGGCCGGCGGCTCGGTGATCGGCGTCGACTGGAGCATCGACCTGGACGCGGCGCGCCGGCGGCTCGGAAAAATCGCGGTGCAGGGCAACCTCGATCCGATCCTGCTCTTCTCCTCCAACAAAACTTTGAAAGCGGCGGTTAAGAACGTGATCGACCGCAACGGCGGCCGCAAAGGTCATATTTTCAACCTCGGCCACGGCATCCTCCCGCTCACGCCGGTCCCGCACGTGCAGGCCGTCGCCGACTGGGTTCACGAGTTCACCGCCCGATGAGACCCCCTCACCACCGTCAGGAAACCCCGAAGCGCGTCGTGGTCTTGGGCGGCGGCATTTCCGGACTCGTCGCCGCTTACGAGCTCAGCAAGCGCGGCCGCGGCGTCGAAGTCGTTTTGCTCGAGTCCTCGCCCGTCGTCGGCGGCAAGGTTCGCACCGAGGTCGTCGAGGGCCAGGTCGTCGAGACCGGACCCGACAGCTTCCTGACGACCAAGCCCGAGATGATCGAGCTGATCCGCGAGCTCGGTCTTGAAGGCGACCTGATTCCGACGGGGCCCGACGCCGGCGTCAGCGTTCTCCTCGGCGGCCGCCTCGTGTCGATGCCCTCGGGCATGAACCTCGTCTCGCCCACGCGCGCTTTGCCTTTCGCCTTCAGCGCTCTCTTCACACCCGCCGCCAAGCTGCACATGGCGCTTGAGCCGTTGCGCCCGGCGCGCAAGGACGGCGTCGACGAGTCGTTGGCCGACTTCACGCGCCGCCGCCTCGGCCCTGAGGCGCTCGAACGCCTCGTGGCCCCCATGCTCGCAGGCATCTACGCGGGCGATCCCGAGAAGATGAGCGTGCGCAGCACCTTCCCGCAGCTGCTCGAGATGGAGAAGCGTGGCGGGCTCATCAAATCGCTGTGGTGGGGCGGCGCCGGCCCCAAGCAGCGCAAAGGCCTGACGACCTTCATGACCTTGAAAGGCGGACTGTCTCAGGTGACGGCCGCGCTCAAGAACAAGCTCGGCGCCGCCGTTAAAACCGACTGCCCCGCGCAGGCCGTGCGCCGCGCAAACGGGCGCTATGAGATCGTGACCCCCAACGCCGTCTTCGAGGCCGACGCGGTAATCTCGGCGTTGCCCGCGTCAGCGCTCGCCGACTGCGTCGAGGGTCTCGACCCCGAGCTGTCGATGCGCCTCAAAGAAATCCCCTTTTCCTCGACCGCCACCTCGACCTTGATCTACGACGAAAAAGCCCTGACGCGCCGGCCCAAGGGCTTCGGCTTCCTGACCACGCGCGAGGAAGGCCTTACCGTCACCGCCGCCACCTATTCCTCAGCGAAGTTCCCCGCGCGCGCCGTCGCCGGCAAGATCGCCGTGCGCGCCTTCGTCGGCGGCGCGGGGCGCGAGGGCGACGCCGAGGGGGCGATCACGCGTCTTGAGTCGCGCGTGCGCGCCGATCTCGATAAGGTGCTCGGCCTCGAGGGCGCGACGCCCATCGCGCAGAAGACCACGCGCTGGATCAAGGCCAACCCTCAGTACGAGGTCGGCCACTCGCGGCGTTTGGACCGCCTGAGCTCTTGCCTCAAGAGCCACCAAGGCTTCATTCTCGCCGGCGCCTCGTACGGCGGCGTCGGCTTGCCCGACTGCGTGCGCTCCGGACGGCACGCCGCGGAACTCGTTTTCGCCGGTTCACGGAGGACTCATGACGCCGCTCGCCTCGGACTTGCTTAGCCTCCTCGTCGCCCTCGGACTCGGGTTCTTCATCGGCCTTGAGCGCGAGCTCAGCGACAAGGCCGCCGGCCTTCGCACCAACATCCTCATCTGCATCGGCGCGTGCTTGTTCACGATCATGTCCGTGCGGGTCTTCGACGTCAAGGACGCGCACATCGTGGCACAGATCGTCTCCGGCATCGGCTTCCTCGGCGCCGGCGCCATCATGCGCGAGGGCGAGCACGTCACAGGCCTGACCACCGCCGCCACGATCTGGGTCGTCGCCGCGATCGGCATGACGGTCGGCTTCGGGCACTACTCGCTTGCCGCGTTCTCGACCGTGCTGGTCCTCGTCGTCCAGTCGATCTTCCCGCACCTCGACACGATGATCGACGAGCTGCGTCAGCGCCACACCTTTAAGATCGTCTCCGACCTCGACGATGACGGCCTCGAGCGGATCAAGACGATTTTCCGCAACGCGGGCGTCAAAGTCCTGCGCCGCAAGCTCATGAAGAAGGCCGGCAACTACTACAGCGAGTGGTATGTGTCGGGTCCGCGCTTGGAGCAGAAGAGCGTCGTGCGTCTTCTCCTCGAGAACAAGCACGTGAAGGAGCTCACGTACTAAATGGACTCGGCCAAGGTCCAGGCGGCCCTGGCCGAACTCGGCCAACCGAAATTCCGCTGGGAGCAGGTGCGCCAGGCGGTGTTCACGCAGGCCGTGCAATCCTTTGAGGAAATCATCGGCTTGCCCGCCGAAGTCCGCAAAGCGCTCACGGAAAAACTACCGTTCATGACGATCAAGGAGCGCCGCGTCGATGTCTCCGGCGACGGGCGCGCGCACAAGGCCCTGCTCGACTTGGCCGACGGCAAGGTCGTCGAAACCGTGCTGCTGCGTCCGTCTGAGACGCGCTGGACCACCTGTATCTCCTCCCAAGTCGGCTGCGCGGTCGCCTGCACCTTCTGCGCCACGGGCCTCATGGGACTGTCGCGCAGCCTGACGCCCGAGGAAATCACCGACCAGGTCCTGTTCTGGCGCCAGTACATGGCCAAGAACAAGCTTCCCGGCCGCCTCGACAACGTCGTCTACATGGGCATGGGCGAGCCGTTCGCGTGTTACGAGCAAGTCTCGGCGAGCCTCACGGCCCTTATAGATCAACGACAATTCGGCATCGGCTCGCGGCATATCTCGGTGTCCACTTCGGGAGTCGCGCCGAAGATCGTCGCCTTCGGCAAGGACTTCCCGCAGGTGAACCTGGCCATCTCTCTCCATGCCGCGACCGACTCCTTGCGCACGCGCCTGGTGCCGATGAACAAGGCTTTCAACCTCGAAGCGCTCGCCGGCGCGCTTAAAGAATACATCGGCTCCTCCAACCGTAAGATTTTCTTCGAATACGTGCTATTGAAGGGGGAGAACGATCGCCCCGAGGACGCCGACGCGCTGGTCAAGTGGCTGGGCACCGTGGGCCCCAAGGAACTTCTCCACGTCAATTTGATCGTGTTCAATCAGACCGACACGCCGCACAAGCCCACTGACGAGAACGACGCGCGCGAGTTCCAGGCGCGCATGCTCGCCGGCGGCTACAAATCCACGGTCCGGCAGAACCTCGGGCGCGACATCGACGGCGCCTGCGGTCAGTTGGTGGTACTGGAGAAGGGAAAATGAGCGACGAATACCGCGAGACGCAGCCGCCCAAGGACATTCGTGACCGGCCCTCGCGGGCTCGGTATGACAAGATCAAGTCAACGCTCGACCTCAAGTGGCGCCGCCGCGCGCTGCAGAGCGAGCGCATGACGCGCGAGCTCACCGACCATCTGTGGGACGCGTTCGAGAAGCCCTGGACCTGGTGCGGCTTCTGGTTGCTCCAGCCCGACGGCAAGGCCTTCCAGCCCGGTCCCGCGCGCCCGGAGCCCGCGCCCGCCGCGGTGCCCAACGAGGGCCCGCTCGTCGACGCCATCCGCACGACCGAGGCGGTGCGCGCGGGGGAAAAGATCTTCGTGCCCGTGCTCGACAAGAACGCGCGCGTGTGGGCCGTGTTCGAGGCGCGCTCGACCGCCGTCTTCGACGAGATGGACGCGCGCTGGATCGAGCGGCTGTTCAAGCCGTTCCAGACGATCGAAAAACTTTTACCTCCGGTCCAGTAGCCGAAAAATGGCCCGCCCGGAACCATGTAGGTTCCGGGCGGGCGCTCCTGGTGGGGTCGACGCGAACTGTTGTTATCGAGAGTGAGCCGTTCTGTCGCGTCTTATTGAAAGTATAGCCGGGCCCCGTTTCAAATATATTTCGCGCTTATTAAGTTCATGCTCCGGACCGTGGAAGAAACCGGAAGGATAAGCCATACTATCGACGATGAGGCGTGAATACTCCGCCGTCCTGCTCCTCGCGTTCGCGGCCCTTTCGGGCTGCGGCGAAGTCGCCATTCGCAACGACATGCCCTCCGCGTACGGCGCTCCCGCGCCCGGCACCTCGCCGTTGGCGCCCGGGGAAACGAAGCTCGACCCCGCGATCTCGAACGCCCTCATCAAGCTCGCCGAAGACCGCCGCAGCATCCGGCGCGACCTGACCAAGATCGACGGCACGCCGGTCGCCGACATCCTGACCGTCGGCTCGCCGATCGGCTACACCTTGCGCAACCGCTTCCTCGACGTGGGTATTCCGCTCGGCGAGGCGTTCGCCAAGAGCACCGACCCGGCCTTCCGCGCGCAGCTGCTCGAGCTCTCGCGCTGGGATCGCGACGGCGAGTCGCGCGCGGCCGCGCTCATCGCGCTGGCGCGCACGCACGAGCTTAAGTATCTCCAGGTGTTCAACGAAGGCCTCATTCACCTCGATCCCGCCGTGCGCTTCGGCGCGCTCGAGGCGCTCGTCGTATTCGAGCACCCGCGCGAGGCGATGCCGCTTTTGGCCGCGGCCTCGGAGCGCGACACCGAGCCGCTTTTGCGCGTGTACGCCTCCGCCGGCCTCGCGCGCATGGGCGACACCGCGGGGCTTTTTCGCCTTCGCGGTTTCCTTGATAACCCCTCGTGGGTCGTGAAGGCGCTGGCGGCGAAGTACCTCGGCGAGCTCGGCACCGCGGAAGACTACGACACCTTGCGTTCGCGCATCTCGAGCGAAATCGGCAACGACTTCGTCGTCGCGGAGTACTGCGTCTCGGCTCTGAAGCTGTGGCCCAAGAAGAAGGCGTCCAACCAGCGATGAAGAATATCGCGCTCGCCCTTCTGCTCGTTCTTCCTCTCGCCGCGAGGGCCGCGGAGCCCGTGCCCGTGAATCTGGGCGTGGACTCGGGCTCGCTTTTTTCTCTCGAGCCGCTGACCGTCACGGCGCCGCGCGTCGTGCAGGAAGACCTGATCGACCCGATCATCAACCAGCAGCTCCTGCGCCTGCTTCAGCAGCGAATGGACGCGCGTCCCGACACTTTGGCCGCCAGCGACGCCTCGCTCAACAATCTCAGCAAGCTGTCGACGCTTACGGGTTACTCGCTTAAGACGCGCTACACCGAGATCGGCTTCCTGCTCACCGAGGGCTTGGCCGGCACGAAGGACTATCAGCTGCAGAGCGAGCTCGAGAAGGCCGCGCGCCTGGCGAAGAACGTGCAGACGCGCGCCGCCGCGCTCGTGGCGCTCGCCTACACGAAAAACATGCAGTACATGACCTTGTTCCAGGGCGCGCTCAATGATCCCAGCGTGACCGTGCGCTTCGCAGCGCTCGAGTCCTTGCTCATCCTGGGCGATCGCTCGGTCCAGCTCCAGCTCGGGGGCTCCGCGCGCAACGACCGGTCCGTCGCGGTGCAGATCTACGCCGCGGCCGGCATGTGGCGCATGGGCGACAGCTTCGGCAAGGAAATCCTCCTGCGCTTCCTCGATCATCAGGACTGGTTCGCGCGCGCGATGGCGGTCTACTACCTCGGCGAGATGGGCGGCGGCTACGAATACCGCCGCATGCTCCAGTATCTCGACCGGGAGACGGATCCTTCGACCCGCGCGGAACTCGCGACCGCGTTGATGAAACTCCACCCCAGAAAGGACGAGCCTTGAACAATTCACCGTTGATGGCGTTGGCGCTGACGGGCGGCGGCTGGGTGATCTGGGCGCTGATCTTAAGCTCGGTGGGCGCCGTCGCCGTGGCATACGACCGCTGGAACCTGCTCAAAGAGGAAACTAAGGCGCTCGCCGCGCTGCGCCCCGTGTTTCTCGCCGCGCTCGCCGCCGAGGACCTCGCGGCGGCCGCCAAGGCCGTTAAAGCCAATCCCGGCGCCGCCTCCCGCGTGCTCTCCGAGCCCGACAATATATCGGCCGCGCTGTCCGACGAGAAGCGCCACCTCGAAGGCCGCCTGCTGTGGCTCGGCACGCTCGGCAACAACGCGCCCTTCGTCGGCCTGTTCGGCACCGTGCTCGGCGTCATCAAGGCCTTCCACGACCTGGCGGAGTCCGGCGCGGGGCCCGAGGTCGTCATGTCGGGCCTGTCCGAGGCGCTCGTGGCGACGGCCGTCGGCCTGCTCGTCGCCATTCCCAGCGTGCTCGCCTACAACTTCCTGTCGAAGCAGCTGCGCGACCTGCTCAACGAAACCGAGGCCCTGGGTCTGCGCTATTCCTCTTTGAGGACTCCGCATGCACGCCAGCGATGATCAAGACGGCGCCATCACCGGCATCAACGTCACGCCGCTCGTCGACGTCGTCCTCGTCGTCCTGATCATCTTCATGGCGACGGCCCCCATGATCGCGCGCCGCGCGATCAAGGTCGAGGTCCCCAAGGTCGCCAAGACCGACAAGAGCGCGACCGACGCGCTCGCCGTGGCGCTCAACGGCAAGCGCGAACTGACCCTCGCGGGCAAGCCCGTGACGCTCGAGGTCCTTAAGAAATCCCTGTCGGCGGCGACCGCCGCCAAGCCCGATCAGGCCGTGACTCTTTCCGCCGATAAGTCCTTGCCTTACGGCGAGGTCGCCGAGCTGCTCGACGCCGTACGCTCCGCCGGCGTCCACAAGGTCGGCCTGGAGGTTCGCCGCAAGTGATCGAAACCGCCGAGAGGAAGCGCGCGCCGCAAGCGCCGCCCTTAAAGCGGTCGCTCGGCGCGTCCGTCGGAATCCACCTCGGGCTCTTCGCCGCTCTGTGGATCCTGCCTCACCTCAGCTGGAACACGCCGCCGCCCTTCGAGATCGAGATCACGAGCCCCTTCCTCGGCGATGGCCCCGCCAAGCTCGGCGCCCCCAAGGCCTTCGTCACGGGCGTGCCCGAGAAGATCAACCGCAACCCCGACATCCCCGTCCCGGTTAAACCCGTGGATAAGCCGCCGGAGCCACCTAAGGATTGGACCTTGCCGGGCCCTAATACGAAAACCGTGCAAACCCCCGAGCCGGTAACGCCGTCCCCGGGCGGCGCGGCCGGAGGCACAGGGACCGCGGCCAAGACCGGCGGTTCGGGCGAAGGCTCCGACGACGGCGTGCCCGGCGGCACCGGCCACGGCGGCACCCCGCTCAAAGAAATGCCGCATTTGCTCAACCGCGACGAGGTGCTCCGCGCCCTGAAGCGCTTATACCCCGAAAGCGAGCGTCAGGCGGGGCGCGAAGGCGCGGTCGTGATCGTCATCCACCTCGGCATGGACGGGCTCGTCTCATCGTCCGATATCACCCGCCCCGCCAGCCCCGCCTTCGACGCCGCCGCCCAAAAAGTCGGCGCTCTCATGCGCTTCTCACCCGCCATCGGCCTCAACGGTAAGCCGGTCCCCGTGCGCATGCCCCAAGAAGTCCGCTTCAAGCTGACGGATTAGTCGACTTGGTGTCAGGCCTCCCACTTTCCCACTTTTTTTAGGCAGAACCTTCCAAAGGAAAAG
>JAYTIP010000180.1:0-16631 GCA_043731745.1 Elusimicrobiota bacterium
CCCTCCTTCGCGACGACGCGCGGTCAAATCGGCAGCGAAGTCGTTCTCGTCGCTTGTCAATGACTGTCGGCCATCGTATCAATTGGCTGCAGTTAGGCAAGTGCTCTATCAGGTAGGCCGCCAGCGACGCCGAGCAGGCGCCGGCGAAACGGATCGAGGCGGGCGCGGGCCGGCGGCGTCCGGTCAGCGCCGAGATCCCGCAGGAGAAGACGGCGACGGCGAGAAAAGTGTATTGAGCGAACGAGGAGCCATAGAACAGCGCCCGCGGCGAGAGCAGGTCGAACGCGAAGGCCGCGTGGGCCGGCGCCGCCGCCGACGGCGCCGGATTGACCGAGGCGCCGAGATAATAGGGCGCGTACAGAGCGAGCCAGGGAGAGAGGAAGGCCAAGCACCAGGCGGCCGACGCGAAGACCCGGCGCAGTTCGGCGCGCGGCCTCTCGTGAGCGAGCGCGGCCGCGGCGGCGAAAAGTAGGTGAAGCCCGGCGAAGAGGGCGAAGGTCGTCTTCAGGGCGGCGAGAGCGGCGCACACCAGGCCGACGGCGGCGGGCGAGGGGGCTTCTCTTCCCGCGGCATACTCCCGTTCGTCCGAGGTCAGCAGCAGTAAGGTGGAAAAGAGCGCCGCGCCGGAGTACAGCGCTGCGACATTGACGTATTGCGGGTTGACGAGCCCCGCGGCGAGGGCTGCGAGCGCGGCCGCCGTCGCGGCCGCCGGGCGTCCGATCGCGACCCCTCCGGCCAGCAGCAGAGTCAGCAGAAAGCAGAAGATGGCGTCGCAGGCGTTGATGTACCCGATCGGCGCGTGCGCGACGACGAGTCCCTGGAGAAATGCCTGTCCGCCGAGAGTCGCGGTACCCAAAGTGTTCAACGGGCTGCCGTAGAGGGTTCCCGTCTGCAGCATGCGGACGGGATGGGCGAAATATTTTTCGAAGTCGTCGTAGTGATTGTAGAAGGACGGCTTGAGCTGGGTCACCATCGCGAACCCGGTCAGCGCGACGGCGACGCCGTACCAGGCGAGACGGTGCCCCCGTTCCCCGCTCGCGCGTGCCGGCCACGCGACGAGGAGCGTTTCCCGCCGCCGCGCGCGCAGTCTCTCGGCGGCGAGCGCGGCTCCGGCGAGCGCGAGCGCGTCGAGGGCGGCGGGGTGGGCGAGCCGGAGCAGGTTTAGCGCGCCGCCGAGGAAGATCCAGAACGCGAGTCCGAGAGCGATCGTCGTCGGCCAGGCGCCGTCTTCGATTCCGGCGCTTCGCCGCGCGAGCCCGCCCCAGCCGTATAAGAAAAAACAGGAGAACGCGATCGAGAGGACGGCGAGAACGAGCGCGGTCATGCTCCTGGCGTCAATCGTCGTCGGGCCGGGCGCGCAGAAGCGCTTCGAGGCCGTCGCGCTCCTGTTCCCCGCGTTCGGCGTTGGCCGTGGCGCTGAGCATCGGAAAGAACGCGTCCAGGTCCGCGGGCTTCAGCAGGGAAACCTTGTCCACGGCGAAGTGCAACTCATAGCCCGCGGCCATGATCGCGCGCATGACCTCCAGCGCCGGTCCCTTTGCCGGCGATAGGAATTGAGCCAAGCGGTAGTAGATGAGGCCGTCGACCGCGGGGCGCTCGTTGACCTTGGCGAGGATGACCTCGTGGGACTCGCGCGTGTGCGTGTTCTCGGCCGTGTAAAAAGAGACTTTGCCGCCCAGCTTTTCCGCGAATTGATTGATGACGAGGTGCTGGACGGCCTGCGGGGCGATGCGGATGCAGGTCATGTCCAGGCAGGAGTAGTAGGCCTTCGGCTTAATCGCGGCCATGGCGTCCGTGCTCCAGTTTTTCGAATTCAAAGCCGACCTTCGCCAGAGGCGAAAGGGTCAGAAGCTCGAAATAGTCGTTGATGCCGCGCGTGCCGTAGGGCGAGAAGATATTCTTGTAGCGCATGTTCAGCGACCAGCGGGTCTCTGTCTCGGCGTTCAGCGGACAGCCGTGGGCGATGCCGCCGGCGAAGAAGCAGGCCTGCCCGTAGTCGACGGTCAGGTTCGTCGCGTGCTTCTCGATGAAGGAGCAGAACTCGCCGTAAGTGCCTCCGGCTTGTAGCCTGCCCAGGGCCTCGGCGGACCGGGGCTTGTCGGAGATGAACATGCTCTTTGTCTTGTATACGTCGACGAGCGGCACCCAGACGATGACCTCGAAATGGGAGGACATCGGCGCGTCGCGGTGCGTCGGGGTTTGATCCTTGTCTCCCGGCGGCTGGACGACGAGGTTCGTGCCCTTTTGCGCGACGACGTCGGGGCCGACCAGCGCGGAAATGTCGTCGCGGAAGGCCTCATGGATCGAACGGGCCACGCGTAATTCGCGGTTGCACCAAGCCATCAGGTCCATGCGGAACTTGTTGAGCTCCGCGGCCTTCAGGCCGTAGTCGTGGAACTTGTTGAAGAAGTCCTCGAGGCTCTCGCCCTTGTAGGGCACGAGCGTCTTCGCGTGGCCGAAGATCTTCTCGCGCAGTTCGTCGAGCGGCGCCATGTGTCCCGCTTTGAAAATCGCGTGGCCCTGCTCCTCGAAGGTCTTCAGCGGCTCGGTCGTTTTCATCTCTGTCTCCGTATTCCGAACAAAGGGTCCATGGCGGCCAGGCCCAGGTCGAACTCCGCGGCGTCGAAGCGGCCGCCGCGCGCGGCGGTCCGCACGAGGGAGTCGACGGCGTGCGTGAGGCTCTGGAGCGAGACCTCGTGATGGTTCAGCGCGGTCTTCTTCTTCAGCGGCGGCGAGGCGAAGGAGCCGTCGGCGTGGAAAGTCCGGCGCGGCGAGTGCAGGCGCGCCGACTTGCCGTCGTATTCCCAGTAGCCGTTGGTGCCGAGGAGGTGCATGCGGAAGTAGTACGGGGCCGCGTGGCTGAAGAAAAGGTTCACGAAGACGCCCGACGCCGTTTGGAAGGACGCGAGCCCGGTGTCGACGAGCGAGTTCGAGCGGCGCGCCACGGAGCGAATCGAGGCGTGCGCCTGCTCGGGGGCGCCGAACAGGCGCGCGGCGAGGTTGATGAAGTGCACGCCGATGGATTCGAGGGCGCCCAGGCTCTGGGACCGATCCGTGCGCCAGTTTCCCGCGTACTCGGGCTTGAAGGCGGGCCCGTAGCTGATGTGGACGTCCAGGTAGATAGGCCGGCCCAGAGCGGGCGACGACGCGACCGCGGAGAGGTGCTTGAGCAGGCGGGAGTGTGCCAGGTTGAAGTTGATCCGCACGCGGCTCTTGCGTTCGCGGGGCCACTTCCGGATCTCGGCGACGTCCCTGGGCGTGCTCGCCGCCGGTTTTTCGACGAGCACGAGGCCGCGGTAGCGGGCCAGGCGGCGCAGGTAGGCCGCGTGGGTCGGCGTGGGGCTGGCGACGATCACGGCGTCGGCGGCGAGGACCGCGCCGAAGTCGGTGGTGAGAGGCGCCGGTGCGCCGGCCGGGGCCTTCGGGTGGTAGACGCACGCGAGCTCGGCAGCGGGATGACGGCGGACCAGCTCGATGAGACGGGCCGCGTGCCCGGAGCGGCCGATCACGGCGACGGTGACCTTGCGAGTCTTCAAGACGCCGAGAGCGCCGGCGCGGCGCTGGCCTTCCGGAAAGTCCGGTAGAACAGCTTAAGGTTGGAGCGCTGGATCAACCGGCCGAGGCCTATGGGCGTGTTGGCGTAGACGCTGACCTGGTTGGCGATGTGCTTTTTCTGCTCGTCGGTATGAAAGAAGCGGAATTCGACGGGTTCGGCGGAGCGCGGGTAGGAATTGGGGTCGATCTTGTAGCCTTGGCGGCTGATCGCCTCGAAGTCGAAGCGGAAGCGGCCCACGGGAGTGATGTCGGTTTTCGTGATCGCCCCATCCTTGCGCAGCAAGGTGAACGCCTGGAGCTCCTTGAGGTAATCGGAGACGGCTGGAGTGAGCAGGTCCTTGTCCTTCAGGGTCTCCTCGACCGCGCGGAACAGCAGGCCGCAGATGTCCGTGAACTCGGTGAACAGCAGCGCGCGGTGAACCAGAAGCTCGTTGATTCCGAGCTCGCCGCCGACGTACCGGTCGATGACCTCGGGGGTGAGCACGTAGTCCTCGGTCTCCTTGCGGCTGTCGTAAAGGTCCACGCTGGTCTGCACGAGGAACTCGGCGATGATTTCCTTGACCTTGGGGCTGTGCTGCTCGGGGTGATTCTTGATGTAGAGCAGGCAATCGAAGACGGAGCCCCCGAGGGCCCGGATCATCGAGTACACCTCGTCGAACATGGCGTTGTTGTAGAAAGTTTCGGCGATGAGGTTCATCTCGCGGCATTCGAGATAATCCTCGAAGGGCAGGTCCTTGCTTCCGGTGATGATCTCCTCGATTTCGGAAATGGGAACCTTCTGGCCGAAGAAGTCGTAGATGCCGACGCAGCCCGGAATGGTCCGGAACTTGGTGATCAAGCCGAAGCGCTTGCGGGTCTCCAGGTCGGCCATCTCGGTTCCCATCAGGAGCATGGCCTGGAACATGCGCATGCTGTTGACTTGATTGTCGACGCCGAAGCGCAGCGATTCGAAGTGCTTCTCCTTCGTGTCGCCCGGCAGGCCCAGGATGATCTCGGAGTGCGTCTTGCCGGTCTCGAAGCTGTTTCCGTAATCGATGAGCTCTTTGTAGGCGGCGCTCGAGATGTTGCTGCGCTTGATCGACTTGAGGACGTGTGCGTCCGTGGACTGGATCGAGGCGCCCATCGTCCAGGAGCCATTGAGCACGCCGGCCACCTCGATGATGCGCTGCGGCTTATTCTTGCCCGCCGACGCGGAAATCGTGACCGGCCAGCCTTTCCGCTTCTGGATCGCGGCGATGGCGGACGCGGTCTTCATGTCCTCGGGGTACATGGCGAAGTTGAGGTCGGTGATGACGAGTTCGTCGATGTTCTTGACCCGGGCGGCGATGTACTCCAGTTCGTCCCGGGTCCGGTCTTCATGGTAGCGCACGACCTTGTTCTTGCTCGGCAGGCCATCGGCGCAGAAGGTGCAGGAAAAAGGGCAGCCCCGGGTCGTTTCCAGCATCGGGATGAGCTTCATGTCGAAGAACGGATCGAGCAGGCCGGTGAGGTAGGGAGAAGGAATCGTGTTGACGTCCTTGATTCGTTCGGTGGGGCCGACGATCATCATCCCCTCGGTCAGGTACGCCGTGTTCAGCAGCGGCACTCCGGTCGTCTTGAGCTTGCGCGCGTCGAATCCGTGTCCGGCCAGCTGTTTGATCACGTTGACGATGCCGACCTCGCCTTCGAGCTGGACGTAAAAATCGATGTTCGGGTGAAGGCGCAGATGTTCTTTCTGCTCCTCCTCGTTCGTGGGAAAATTCGGGCCGCCGCAGATCACGGTCATTTCCGGCCAGCGGGCCTTGGCGAGGCTGGCGAGTTTGTAGGCGAGCTCGAAGTTCCAGCTGTAGTTCGACAGGCACAGGACCAGGGGCGGGGCGGTGACGAGCGCGCGCTCCAGGTCCGCGGGGAACTTGAACATCTGGAAGTCGAATTCCGAACCCAGCTGGTGGCGGGCGTAGGCGGCCACGTAGCTGACCCCGAGCGGAAAGGTGGGGGCGCTGATGCCTTGCGCCGTGTGGGTCAGATCGGCGAAGTAAATCCTATTGTTCTTCACGGGTGGGCGCAGTGTTCAAGGAGTGAACATTATATCGTTTTTCGGGGTCGTCGGCAAAAGGTAAAATGGGCGGATGAAGACCCGGGATTTCCTCGTCGTCGGGGGCGGCGTCGTCGGGCTTTCGATCGCCCGCGAACTCCGGCGCCGTCTTCCGCGGGTCTCCGTCACCGTGCTTGATAAGGAGGACGGCCCGTCGCGCCACGCGAGCGGGCGCAACAGCGGCGTCCTGCACGCGGGCTTTTACTACACCGCCGACAGCCTTAAAGCCCGCTTCACTCGCGCCGGAAACCTGGCGTGGACCGAGTACTGCCGCGCCAAATCCTTGCCGTTGCGCGTTTGCGGCAAGCTCGTGGTGGCCTCTCGACCTGAGGAGGTCCCGGTCCTCGACGAGCTTCTCAAGCGCGGCCGCGCCAACGGCGTGCCCGTGGAACTCGTCGACGAAAGGACGGCGCGCGAGATCGAGCCGCGGGCGAAGACCTTGGGCCGCGCGCTCTTCTCGCCGTCGACCGCCGTCGTCGATCCGGCGGCCTGCGTGGCGGCGCTGGCCGAGGACGCCGCGCGCGAAGGCGTCGAACTTCTCTGGAACACGCCGTATCTAAGCCGCTCGGAAAACATCGTCCGCACGGCGTCCGGAGACATCGACGCGGGCTTCGTGATCAACGCCGCGGGGTTGTACGCCGACCGCGTGGCGCGCGACTTCGGCTTCTCAAAAAATTATCGCGTGCTTCCGTTTAAGGGCCTGTATCTTTACTCCGACGAGCCCGCGGGCGCCTTCCGCGCCCATGTCTACCCCGTGCCCGACATCCGCAACCCGTTTCTGGGCGTGCACTTCACCGTGACCGTCGACGGGCGCGTCAAGATCGGCCCGACCGCGATTCCGGCGCTGTGGCGCGAGAACTACGGCGGGTTGGGAGGCTTTTCCGCCTCCGAGCTTTTCGAAATCGCGGCGCGCCAGGCCGGGCTGTTCCTCGGTGCGGGCTTCGACTTCCGCCGCCTCGCGTGGGAGGAAATCCAGAAGAACTCGCGCTCGGTGATGACGGGCTTGGCCGCGCGCCTCGCCGACGGGGTGAAGCCGTCCGACTACCGCCGCTGGGGCAAGCCCGGCATACGCGCCCAGCTCATGAATCTCGAGACTAAAACCCTCGTCATGGACTTCGTGCTCGAGGGCGACGCGAAGTCCCTTCACGTGCTCAACGCGGTCTCACCCGGCTTCACCTGCGCCATGCCCTTCGCCGCGCATGTCTGCGACCGCGCCGAGGGAATGCTAAAATCCCGGCCATGACCAAAATCCGCGGGACCAAGCCCGGCGCGACGCACATCTTAGGCCCCGGAGGCCTGCGCGTCGAGGCGTTCGCGAGCTGGTACCGAGCGCGCACGATCGAGCAATGGGAGCGCCTGGACATGACGGCCCTGGCGCGCGTCGCCGCCGTCGTCGAGCGCGCGCAAGCCGCGGGGCGTTTCATCTGGGTGTGCGGCAACGGCGGCTCGGCGGCGATCTCGGCGCACGTCGGTTGCGATTTCGGAAAGACCGCGGCGAAGCCGGGCGCCAAGCGCCTCAAGTGCGTTTCTTTGGCCGACAATACCGCGTACCTGACGGCGATCGGCAACGACCTGTCCTTCGACGAGATATTCTCTCGTCAGCTCGAGAACGTGGTCGCCAAAGACGACGTCGTGCTCTTGATCAGCGGCAGCGGCAACTCCCGCAACCTGATCGCCGCCGCCAAGCTCGCGCGCAAGCGCGGGGCGCGCGTCGTGTCTTTGCTCGGCTTCGACGGCGGCAAGCTCAAGGGCCTGTCCGACGAGATTCTGCTGATCCCGAGCGATCAGTACGGCGTGATCGAGGACATGCACATGTCGATCGCGCACATCCTCACCTTTTACCTCAAGCAGCGCCGCTAGCGCTTGAGGGAGGCGGCCGCGCGGTCGTATTCGGCGCGGTCGAATTCCCAAACGACGCGCTCGTAACCCGAGTGCAGGGGCACGCCCGCGCGCAGCGCGACGATCCGCGAGAGTTCGTCGAGCTCGGCGCGGGCCTCGCGGGTTCGTTTGAGCCGGGCCAGTGCCTCGACGCGCAGCAGGCGGGCGCGGATGAAGCCGGGCTCGAGCTCCGCCGCCCGGGCCGCGAAACCTTCGGCCGCCGCCCAGTCGCCGCGCGTGCCCGCGATTTGGCCGCGCCGCCACGGGTAGATCGCGTTGAAGGGCGCCAGGCGCTGCGCGGCCGCCCAATGCGCGTCGGAGCCCGCGGCGTCGCCCGCGGCGGCGGCGGCGTAGCCCAGATCTTCGCGCGGGGACGGGTCGGCGGGGAACAGGACCGCGGCGCGCGCGGGACTCGCGTCGGCCGCCGCGCGGGGAATCCAAGAGACGAGCGCCAAAAGCGCGCCGGCGAGCGCGGCGGCGCGCGGCCAACGCGTTTTCCCGTGGTGCGGGGCCGCCGCGAGCGTCATCGCCGTCAGCCAGAGGGCCGCGAGCGCGGGGAGCTGAAGCATGTCGTCGACGAGCAGGTGCGCGCTCATCGCGGCCGTCGCGGCGGCGGCCGCCTCGCGGACGGGATCATCCCCGGCGCGGCTTGCGAGCGCGCGAAGAGCGAAGAACGCGGCCAGCAACCACAGAGCCAGCCCCGGCCAGCCCGTTTCCGCCGCGACCTGAAGCACTTCGGAGTGCGCGTAGTCGGTGCTCATCGCCCAGCGCGCGGCGCCGTCTTCGAACGCCACGGGATGGCGGCGGAAACCGGACGCGAGATTGCCCGGCCCGGTCCCAAGCCAGGGCGCGTCGTCGGCGACGGCCTCGGCGGCGTGCCACAGACGCGGGCGCGCCTCGGCGTGAAGGCGGTATTTTTTAAGAAGCGCGTTCTCGACGGGTCCGGGGAGAAAACCGGCGGAGTGGGCGGCGAGGAAGACGGCGCCCGCGACGGAGAAGCCCGCCGCGGCGCGCGCGCCCCAGCGCCGCGCCGACCAGACGGCCGCGGCGGCGGCGAGGCCCAGCCACGCGCCGCGCGAACTCGCGAGAAGCACGGCGGTCAGGCTCATCAGCGCGGCCGCGCCCGCGGCCGCGCGGAGCACGCCTTTGGGGCCGCGCGGATGTAAAATCCAGGCCCAAGCCGCCGCTCCAGCGGCGCCGAGAACGAAGGCGGAGTAGTTGGAGTAGGGCGGGATCACGCCCGTCATCGCGTTTCGCCAGCCGCGTCCGGCGCCGGTGGCGAGTGCGGCGACGGCGACGCCGCAGGCCGCGACGAGGAAGGCCTTGAGCCACTCCTCGCGCTGCTCCCGTTTCCAGGCGCCCGCGAGCGACGCGCACGCGAGCACCGCCGACCAGCGAGCCAGGACGGGCAGCGCCGCGAGAGGCTGAGAAGACGCGAGAGCTGAAAGCGCGGCCCATGTCAGCCAGGGAAGCCAGCGCGCGGCGGGACCGAGCGCCGGCGATTCGAGCCAGACCGCGGCCCAGACGGCGGCGCCCGCGACGGCGAACCACTTCGGATCGCGCAGGCCGCCGAGCAGGAGGGCGAACGCGAAGAGCCGGGCCGTCATCGTCAGGCCGGGACCCTTCGGGCCCGGCACGAATGCCGCGGAGGAAAGGCCGATAGCATTCAGCCCCTGTGGGGCTTCGGCGCGGGGGCGAGCTTGGGCATCGGCTCGGGGCGCGGCGAGTCGCGCACGCCCTGCTTCTTGAGCCAGTATTCCATCTTGGGGACCTGCCACTGGTAGTCGACGGGGCCGCCGCCGGCCTGCTTGAGCGGCATGATCTTGGTCCCGAGCCAGGAGAGATCGGGCGAGTCGGCGTTCATCGTCTCGAGCACGCGCGGGCGCAGGACGGCGGCGCCCCAGTCCGGAAACCAAGGGATTCCCGCTTCAGGAAGGCACTCGGCGTAAGGGACAAGGCGTCCGTCCTTGGCCTCGCGAAAGGCGCGGCGCGGATTCCAGCGGTCGTAGGGGGAAACCGTGGCCGCGGAGTCGAGCGTCGCGTCGTCGAGCAAGGCGGCGACGCCCGCGTCGATCGACGGCGTGCTGACCGCGCCGGTGTTGGCGAACAGCAAAACCAGCAGTTCGAGTTCGCCCTTCTCGGCCTTCAAATCCTCGACGATCTGTCGGTAGCCGATGCGCACGCGGGTCGCGTCGGTCGGCTTCGAGCCGTCGGCGCGAAGCGGAGGCGGATCGAGCGTGATGGCGCCGAGTTGCGCGGCGGTGCGTCGGACCGGGTCGGAGCTCGTCTGCGCGTACAGACGCCGCGCTTGCTCGGAGCCTTTCGCCGCGAGCAGCGGATAGGCGGCGAGCGGCCGGCCCATGACCTCGGCGCCGTTGCCTTGAAAGTCGATGCTGTCGTCGGGATCGACGAGGAGCGCGCAGATCATGCTTTCACCCGCAATGACTCGACCGCGTCGAGCGCGGCGGCGGCGGTCGCGTCCCAGGAGTGGCGCTCGACGGTGCGCACGCCCTCGGCGATGAGACGCAAAGACAGCCCCGGCGTCGTGTTCAAGGTGATGATGTGCTCGGCGAGCGCTGTGGGATCTCCGGGAGGAAAGAGCAGGCCGTTTTCGCCGTCGCGGATGAACTCGGGCAAGGCGCCGGCGCGCACGCCGATGACGGGACACCCTTCCGACAGAGCGTGCAGGGCCAAGGACGGGAAGCCCTGTCGGCCGGTGGGCTCGACGAAGGCTTTCGCGGAGCGGAAGTACTCCATCTTCTTCGGGTGAGGCAATTCTCCTAAAAATGTGACTCGTTCACCGAGCAGGAGGGCCTGGGCCCGGTCCTTGAGCGCGCCCAGCGCGGGGCCGTCTCCGATCACCGTGACGTGGCAGTCCATGCGCAAGCGCGAAACCGCGGACAGGATGGTCTCAAAGCCGGGCAAGGACGCCTCGTCGATGACGCCGGCGGTCACGATGGTAAATCCGCGCGCGCGCGCCGAGCGCACGGTCACGAGGGCGATCTGCTGGGCGAAAATCTGGTCGTAGGCGTACGGGATCACGCGCAGGCGCGACACGGGCACGCCCCAAGAGGCCACGATTCCGGCGAGATGGCGGCTGGGCAACAGCATCAAATCGGCGGAAAGGGCCAGGCGCTTGACCTCGGCCAGCGAGTCGGGCGAGGCGCCCGCGTAGGACTCGATGAGGCGCAGGATTTTCGGCTTGCCCGCGGCCTTCGCGGCGAGCAAAGCGGCGGGCTGGAGGCTGTTGACGATGACGACGTCGGCGTCGGCGGCGAAGCCCTGCGAGGCGAGGAGCTCCGCGGCGGCTTCAGCCGGCCCGTTGGGCACCATCTGCATCGACGCCGTGTGACCGCGGGCCGGGGCGCGCTTGACGATCTCGCGGCAGAACGCGTCCTCTCCGTTGGGCGAGGTCGCGTCGGGGATCAGGAGGAGCTTCAAAATCAGCTCCGGACCGGGGCGGGTGTGGCGCGCAGGATGCTCGTCGGAAGCTGGCCCATCGAATGCTCGAAGCGCTGTGCGGGGCGTCCCGCGTTGAAGGGGATGTTGAGCGTCTTGCGCACCTCGCGCTCGACCTGGTCGCGAAGGCTCACGAGTTTCGCGGCGCTCAGATGATCGGTGTAAACGTAGGCTTTGTAGCCGCCGTCGGGGTCGCCTTTGTAGTAGTCGGCGACCATCGTGTAGTCGACCTCATACCCGTACAGCCGGTCGCCCGTGTCCTGGTAGGTGTACACCCACACGTTCTTCATCGTCGGGTGCTGGACCGCGCGGTCGTAGTAGGGCGTGCCGGGGTAGGTCGTGATGATCGTGACGTCGAAGTCGTCGGGCTTGGCCTCGAGCAGCCAGTCGCGCGTCTCCATGATGGTCTGCTCGGACTCGCCGGGGTGGCCGATCGACATCAGCGCCTTCACCTTCAGGCCGTGCCGTTTGGCGATCTCCACGCAGCGCGTGTTCTCGTCGCGGGTCGCGCGCTTGTTGATGTTCTGCAGAATGCGCGGCGAGCCCGACTCGAAGCCCGTCAGGATCCAGCGGAAGCCGGCGCGGTACATCGCCTCGGCCTGCGCGTCGTTGAAGAGCTGCGACTTGATGAACCCGCGCAGGCGCCACTCGACGCCTCGTCGCTCCTGCTCGTCGGCGATCGCGTGCATCAGCTCGACCATCTTCGGGTTCACGTTGAGCTCGTCGTCGTAGAGCATGAAGCCCTTGGTGCCATAGACATCGTGAAGGTGGGCGATCTCCTTGACCACGTTCTCCGTGCTGCGCGTGCGCACGCGGCGCAGCATGGGCGATTCGCGTCCGCCGCAGAAGCCGCAGGCGAACGGGCAGCCGAGCTGGGCGATGAGGCTCATCGCGGGGACGTTGTCGATCGAGTAGTGGTAGCTGTTCGCGTCGACGAGGTGGCGCGCGGGAAAGGGCAGGTCGTTGAGCTTCTGGTTCGTCAGGAATAACGCCGTCTTGGGGTCGTCGCCGTCGACGATCTTCGGGGCGTCGGGCTTGATCGCCAGGAACACCGCCTCCTCGCCGTCGCCGGGGACCAGGACGTCGTAGGTGGCGAGCATCTTTTCCATCGCCTTGGCGGCGCGGCCCGGCGCCTTGCGCGCGAGCTCGCCCTTGTACGCGGCGTTGATCAAAGTGATGTGGGGGCCGCCCAAGATGATGCGCGCCTGCGGCTTGGCGGCGCGCAGCGCCTGGGTGACTCGGAAGGCGGCGGGCATTTGGGGGGTCGTCGAGGTCAGTCCGTACACGTCGGCGCGGCTCGTCTGCGCGTGAAGGCGGATGACCTCCTCGTAGTTCTCGATTCCCGAGAGATCGAGCATCTCGACCTCGTGGCCCGCGCCCTCCAAGGCGGCGGCCACCCTCAAGATGCCCAAGGTCATGAAGACCCGTTCATCTAAAAGGAAGATCGAGGGGGGCGTAATGAGGCAAACTCGCATTGGATTAAGTGTAACAGCGCCTTCCAAAACCGTCAATGTCGGTCCCGTTACATACATAGAGTGTCGTCAGGCCTTCGTTTATTACGGCTAGGCGTCCTCGAAGTGCTTTTTGGCGCATTCCGGGCAGACGCCGTGAGAGAACTGGGCGGGTGTCTTGTCAGAGACGAAGTCCTCGAGGCTTTGATAGGCTCCGCGTTCGTCGCGGATGCGCCGGCAGTAGGCGCACATGGGCAAAATGCCTTCGAGCGTGCGCACGCGCTCGGTCAGTTGGACGATGCGCTCGGCGACTTTCAGGCGGATGCGCAGGGCGTCGACGTCGAGCGGCTTCGTCAAAAAGTCGTCGACGCCTTCCTCCATGGCCTTGGCGTAGTGCGACGCGCCCAGCATCTTGCCCGTGAGCAGGATGAAGTAGACATAGGGCGCATCCTTGCGTTCGCGCACGCGGCGGCAGAGGTCCAGGCCGTCGAGGTCGGGCATGACCCAGTCGCTGACCACGATGCGCGCCCCGGTTCGGCCGATCGCGTCCCACGCCGAGGTACCGTTGACGGCCTCGACGACATCGTAGCCGAGCTTGAGGAGGGACCCCTGGAGCAGGGCGCGGCTCGTGCGGTCGTCTTCGGCGATCAGGACCTTCATGGCCCCCACTTTAGCAAAAGCAGAAACTCATGGTTTCCTTTCGGGCCGACGACCGGGGATTCGAGCGAGCCCTTCTCGGTCAGCCCGAGCGAGGCGGCGGCGGCGCGGATCTTGTCGACGGCCTGCAGGCGCACGGCGGGATCGCGCACGACGCCGCCGGGGGCGAGCTTGGGTCCGACCTCGAACTGCGGTTTGACGAGCACGACGAGGTCGGCGGGGGAGGCGAGGCAGGGCAGGACGAACGGCAAGACCTGGGCGGAGGAGATGAACGAAACGTCCATCACCGCGAGGTCGGGCTTGGGGGAGAACCACTCCGGTTTCAGAAGCTTCGCGTGGGTGTTCTCCCGGCTGACGACGCGCGGGTCGGACTTCAGTCTGCTGTCGAGCTGGGCGGTCCCCACGTCGATCGCGAAAACCTTCGCCGCGCCCGCCTGGAGCAGGCAGTCGGTGAAGCCTCCGGTGGACGCGCCGACATCGAGCGCGGTCCGGCCGGCGACCGGAAGCTTGAACTCGTCGAGGGCGGCCTTCAGCTTCAAGCCGCCGCGCGACACGAACGGGCATGGGTTGGACTTGAGCGAGAGCACGGCGTCGTCTTTCACCGTGTCGCCGGCCTTGACGGCGGGGACGCCGTCGACGAGCACGACCCCGGCCATGATCGCGGCCTGGGCCTTGGTGCGCGAGTCGAAGAAGCCTTGTTCGACGAGGGAGAGGTCGAGACGCGCGCGTTTGGCCATGGCGTGCGCGTATGATAGTATAAGCCGCGATGACGACGCGCTTCCTCGACTGCCGCGGCACCGCCGCCCGCTACTTCGACTGGGTCGCGCGCGAAGTCGCGACGATGCGCCGCAAACCGCATCTGGCCACCGTCCTCTTCCGCCCCAAACAGAATCCCTCGTCCCTGCAGTACCGCGACCTGATGCTGCGCGACGCCGCGCGTCTCGGCATTCCCGTGGACGGCCACGAGGCCGAGAACGAGGAGGCGCTGCTGGCGCTCGTGCGTCGGCTGAATGCCGACCGCACGACCTCCGGGCTCATGCTGCTCTACCCGCTTCAGTGCGCGCTCAAGGACGACGACGTCATGGACCTCGTCTCCGCCGCCAAGGACGTGGAGGGGCTCAACTCCACCAACCTCGGCTACCTGATCAAGTTCAAGCGCTTCATCGACGAGGCGCGCGGGATCAAGTGCGTGGTCCCCGCCACGGCGAAGGCGGTCGTGAAGATGCTCCAGGCCTATCCCGAGATCCCGATCGAAGGCGCCTTCGCGGTCGTGATCAACAACTCCATGCGCGTGGGCAAGCCCCTGGGTCTCATGCTCGAGAACCTGGGTGCGACGGTGGTCAAGTGCTACGACAAGACCCCGCGTCCCGTGCTCGAGGAGCTGGTGCGGCGCGCCGACATTCTCGTCACCGCCGTGCCCGACCCGGCTTTCAAGCTCGATCCGTCCTGGGTCAAGCCGGGCGCCACGGTCGTCGATGTTTCCTATCAAGGCAACGTCGACGCGAAAGCCCTCGAGGGCCGGGCCGCCTTCCTGACCGCGTCGGACAACCGCATCGGCGCGATGACGCGCGCGATGACCTTCGTGAACCTCGTCTACTGCGCCAAGAATTCGCCCTCCAAGCGCGCCCCCCGTGTCTCCGCTCTGGGCTGATTTCGGGTTGGTCTATTGCGCCGCCGTTTGGGGCGCTACATTTTTTATGGTCAAGGACGCGCTGAAAGGCGTCGATCCCGTGGCCATGGTGGCGCATAGGTTTTTACTCTCCGCTTTGTTGTTGGCCCCCTGGGCGCTCGTCCGCCCCTCACGCGGCCGTCATTTGAAGGAGTCCTTGATTCTCGCCGTGCTGTTGTTTTTGCTGTACACGACGCAGACCATAGGGCTCGGCTACACGTCTGCGTCGAACTCGGGGTTCATCACCGGCTTATTCGTGATCTTCGTTCCCGTGTTCCTGTTGTTTTTCTTCCGCAAGCCCCCCACCGTCGTTCAATGGGTCTCCTCCGGCCTCGCTTTGATGGGGTTGTGGATGCTGACGGGCGGCATCTCCTCCGTTAACTTCGGAGATGTCATTACCCTCGTCGCCGCGGCAACCTACGCCGCTCACCTCTTGGCCACAGATAAATATGTTCGTGCCGACGCCGACTCCGTGGTTCTGGCGTTCCATCAATTCTGGATGACCGGCGCGATGGCCTTGATCTATTGCCTTGTCTCCGGCCGTTCCCTCGCGGTGACCGGAGATAAAGCCGCCGGCACCATCGCCTTCCTCGCCGCGATCCCCACCCTTTCCGCCTTCTTCATCCAAATGTGGGCTCAGAAGTTCACGCAACCGGTGAAGGTGAGCCTGATCTTTTCCCTCGAGCCGGTGTTCGCCGCTCTCTTCGCCTGGACCTTGGGCGCCGAGGCCTTCGTGCCCGCGCGCGCCGCGGGCGGGGCGCTGATCGTCGGAGCGATGATGGCGGGGGAGATCTCCAAGCTCGACCTGCTCAAGGGGCGCAAGAAAGAAGTCCTGCCCGTCTGACGCGCTACTTCTGCGGGGGGCCGAAGGCCTTCAGGAAGAACTCGATCTTGTCGAGATCGTAGACGCCGTCCTTCTCGAGCTTTGAGGCGGATTCCGAATTGATGAGGCTTCCGTTCTCGTCGAGGACGTACAGGTGCGGAGGCGCGCCCGGAGCGGGGAGCTTCTCGATCGCGACGCGCGCGGCGAGCACGACGAAATTCTTATCGCGCAGCGCGGCCAATGCCGGCCGCTTGGCGTAGACGGCGTCGAGCGCCCGGCACTTCACGCAGTCGGCGCCGTCGACGGTGATCAGAATGCGCTTGTGCCCGGCCCGAGCCGCGGCGACGGCGGCCGGGATGTCGGTCGCGTCGAACGGGGGCGGCGGGGACTTGCGGCAGGCGAGCGCGGCGAGAGCGGCCACGACCAGGAAAGTCCTCACAGCCCGAGGGCCGCCAGCTTCTTCTTCAAGTCGCGCGCTCCGCGGTAGCGGATCGCGTGCAGGCCGGCCTTGCGGGCGCCCTCGCAGTTTTCTTCGAGGTCGTCGATGAATACCGTCTCCTCGGGCGCGGTGCCCGACATCTTGAGCGCGGCGTGATAGATCTCGAGCTGCGGCTTGCGCAGGCGCACCTCGTGCGACAGAATCGCGCCCTTGACCAACGACGGGAAGGTGTAGCGTTCCTTTATATGTTCGATGTGCAGGGCGTTGGTGTTCGAGAGAAGGTAGGTCGGCATCTTGTTCGAAAGGCTCTTGAGCACGGCGAAAGAGCCCCGGTCGAGCGTGAAGTGGTCGCACCACAAGGTCCGGAACTTCTCGAAATCGCCCTTGTAGCCGAGCTCGCTGACGAACAAGCCGTGAATCTCCTCGCCCGTGACCTCGCCCCGCTCGATGCGGTCGACGATGCGTCCCTTCCAGATGTGGCGCGCGACCTTGACCGGGTGACGGCCGACGGCCCACGCGAACTTCCTCAAGATGCGCTTATTGGAAAAGCGCAGGAGAACGTTGCCGATGTCGAAGAAGACGGCCTTGATCGCCATGAGGGGGTAGTATAGAAAAATGCGGCGGCC
>JAYTIP010000181.1:0-14650 GCA_043731745.1 Elusimicrobiota bacterium
TCTGGTGGCGCGTACGGGATTTGAACCCGTGATCTTCGCCTTGAGAGGGCGACGTCCTAGGCCGCTAGACGAACGCGCCACCAGAACCCCGAGGACGGAAGGTACCCCCATCTTATCAATTTCGTCGACGGTCAGGCAACCGGTCCTTCTGCTCCTGTGCGCGCTCGCCTGCTCCTGCGCCACTTTCGACCGCGCCTTCGAGCCCGCCGCCAACCCGTGGCCCATCCCCAAGGAAAGCCGGGTGCGCCGCGACGGGCGCATGCTGCGCGTCTACGGCGCCTCCTTAAAGAACCGGGCCGAGGCCGAGACCGACGCCAAGCGCTCCTTCGAGGCCTGGCTTTGGATGCTCGACTTGGGCGACGACATCCCGGAGCGTAAGAAGACGATCGAAGGACTTCTCTCCGCCGTCAAGCCAGTCCCTTCCCCCGTTCCGGAAATCTCGGGCTTCGCCTCAATCATCGAGGTCGACCTGCCCGCCTTGCAGAAGCAGCTCGGAACCCACTATGAGTGAACGCGTCCCCCGCGAGCTGCTGTTCGGCAACCCCGAACGGACCTCCCCCAAAATATCCCCCAACGGCAAGCTGTGGGCCTATCTCGCGCCCGACGAGGGTGTGCTCAACATCTGGGTCGGCCCCGAGGCCCGCGACGCGCGCCCGCTGACCAAGGACCGCGGTCGCGGCATCCGCGTTTATTTGTGGGCCGAGGATCAGCGCTCGATCCTGTACCTGCAGGACGCCAACGGCGACGAGAACTGGCACCTCTATCAAACCGACCTCGAGACCGGCGCCACGACCGACCTCACGCCGTATCCCGGCGTCCAGGCGCAAATCGTCGCGACCGAGCCGCGCTTTCCCGACGAGATCTTGGTCGGCCTGAACGATCGCGATCCGAAGGTCCACGATGTGTGGCGCATCAGCCTCAAGGACGGCTCGCGCGTCCTTGAAGCGACGAATCCCGGCGACGCCATCGGCTGGCTGCCCGACCACGACTTTAAAATTCGCCTCTGCAAAGCCATGACAGCGGAGGGCGGCACCGCGCTGCGCCTCCTCGAGAACGGCGAGTGGAAGCCCTTCCTGTCCTGCGGCCCCGACGACGCGCTCGGCGCCCACGCTTTCGCGCCCGGCGGCAAGTCGATTTACATCGAGTCGAGCGTGGGCCGAGACACGACGGCCTTGCTCGAAGTCCCGCTCGCCGGTGGCGAACCGAAGGTCTTGGCCGAGCATCCTGAGTCTGATCTCGGCGCCGTCCTCATCCACCCCCGCCGCTACCACGCCGAGGCCGCATGCTTCGAGGTCGACCGCGTTGAGTGGAAAGTGCTCGATTCGGCCCTCAAGATGGACTTCACGGCCATGGCGGCGCTCCAAGGCGACGCGACGATCGTCTCGCGCAACGACGCCGACACGGTGTGGTACCTTTTGGTCAACAAGCCCGACAAGTCGCCCGCGTTCCTGCGTTGGAACCGCGTCGGCCGCGTGGCCACGCCGCTGTTCTCGACCCGCCCGCGACTCGACCAATACACACTGTCTCCGATGACGCCCGTGAGGTTCCCCGCACGCGACGGCCTGACCGTGCGCGGCTACCTGACCGTTCCGGCAGGGAAAGAAGCGGCGAAGCTCCCGCTCGTGCTGTGCGTGCACGGCGGCCCCTGGGTGCGCGACCGATGGGGCTTCCATCCCGAGGCGCAGTGGCTCGCGAGCCTCGGCTATGCCTGCCTCCAACTCAACTACCGCGGCTCCGCCGGCTTCGGCAAGTCCTACCTCCACGCGGGCGACCGCGAGTGGGGCGCCAAGATGCAGGACGACCTCACCGACGGCGCGAATTGGGCAGTCGAGCAGGGCGTCGCCGACGCCTCGCGCATAGCGATCTACGGCGGCTCCTACGGCGGCTACGCCGCGCTCGCGGGCGCCGCCTTCACTCCGAAAGTCTATCGTTGCGCGATCGATGTCGTCGGCCCCTCGAACCTCATCACCTTGATCAAGTCGATTCCGCCCTATTGGGAGCCGATGAAGCGGATCTTCGACCTTCGCGTCGGCTCGGTCGACACGGAAGAAGCCTTTCTTAAGGAACGCTCCCCGCTCTTTCACATCGACAAGATCGAAATTCCCCTCTTGATCGCCCAGGGCGCACACGATCCGCGCGTCAAACAAGCCGAGTCCGAGCAAATCGTCGACGCCCTCAAGGCCAAGGGCAAGGCCGTCGAATACCACCTCTACCCCGACGAAGGCCACGGCTTCGCCAAGCCCGCCAACCGCCTCGACTTCTACGCCAAGGCCGAAGCGTTCCTAGCCCGTCACCTCGCGTACAAGTAGGGGTCAGACCCCTGTCTGTACGCGAGGGGCCATAGGTCCGGGATTCACCCGGGCCCTTCGCCGACGCTTTTGGGGCCATCCGGAGCACGCGGGGATACCCGAAAGAGCCTAAACTTGGGGTATGAAGATCCCCCTGCTCCTGGCCGCCCTTCTCGCCTCGCCCCTTTGCGCCGCCGCCGAGTCGACCGACGCCGCGTTCGCCGATTCCCTCGGCGAGATCGCCGCGCCCGTCGCCGCGTCCAAGGTCCAATTTAAGAACTTTAAGGCCAAGCCCTCGGCGCCCCAGGGCCAGGCCCCCTCGGCCAACGACGCCGATTGGCAAAAACTGGTCGAGGCCGTCAAGAAAGACGGCAAGTACGCTCCCGAAGCCGGTTTCATGCCCGGCTCGTTTTCCATCGATGTCACCTCGGGCGATGCGAAAGGCGACCACGAGGATCGCTCCGTCGGCTTCATGGGCGGCCTCAACGACGACGAGAAGTTCGAGCCGATCGGCGCGGTCCTGATGGTCCGCACCGCCAAACTCGACGCCAAGACGGGCAATTTCAACGTCGAGATCTGGATGTTCCAGCTCGATGTGTACGGCCAGGTTCAGAACGCCGGCCACGGCACGGGTGTGGAGGACGCGGCCGGCAAGCCCCTTTCGAAGTCTCCGGACAAGCTCGACCCCGCCGACCCCAAGATCAAAGCGCAGCTCGACGCCCAGGTTAAATACTGGGCCGAGCGGAAGTCTTAAGGAGCCATGACGATGAAAACTTCCCTTCTGCTCGCCTTCGCCCTCTCGCTCGCCGCGGCCCCTGCCTTCGCTCAGTCGAGCGACTCCGACTTCGCCTCGTCGCTTAACCTGATCCGGGACGCGGTCCTGCGCAAGCCGAGCGCCTTCAAGAACCAGCCCCGCTTCCAGCTCACCACCGAGGAGACGGGCCCGAACGATCCCTTGCTCCTCGCCCAGAAGCCGCTCATCGACCTCATCAAGAAAGTTCAGCCGTCGGTCGTGCTTCTCGTCATGAAGATCCCCGCGGAAAAGCCCGGCGGCAAATCCGGCATGGCCTCCTGCACGGGCTTCTTCACCAACTCCGCCAAAGACCTCGGCCGGCCCAGCGTCATCACCACGAACTCTCACTGCGTCGAGCTTCTCCCCGTCGGCGCGGAGATCGAGGTCGGCCTTTACAACGGCAACGACAACCGCCCGAAGATGGTCAAGGGCAAGGTCCTCGCCTACGGGTCAAGCAAGCTGGCTAAGGACATCGCCTTCGTCGAGCTCGCCGACAAGTCCCTCGACCGCCGTCCGCTGCCGATCTGGACCAAGCTCGACAAGGGCGAGACCGTCGTCGCCATCGGCAATCCGCTGGGCATGAACTTCTCCGTGTCG
The DNA here is from genome assembly GCA_043731745.1 of Elusimicrobiota bacterium. Classification (GTDB taxonomy): domain Bacteria; phylum Elusimicrobiota; class Elusimicrobia; order UBA1565; family UBA9628; genus GWA2-66-18. The sequence continues at coordinate 3,679 of JAYTIP010000181.1, forward strand.
AAGGGCATCGTCAGCGCGCTCGGCCGCGACCGGCTGAGCGACGAGTTCGTGCTCGACCAGAACCAGAGCGACGTCGCCGTCAACCACGGCAACTCGGGCGGGCCGTTGTTCAACATGTGGGGCAGCGTCATCGGCATCAACTCGATGATCGCGTCCGAGTCGGGCGGCTTCGAGGGCATCAGCCTCTCGCTTCCCGCCGGCTACATCACGCTCGCGATGCAGCAGTACAAGCGCACGGGCGACCTGAAGCCCGCCGCGATGCAGCTCGAGGTGTCCGCCTCGACGACCACCAACGCGCTCACCGCCGGCAAGGCGACGGCGGGCGGCCCCGCGGCCCTCGCGCAGATCCAGCCCGGCGACGAGATCACCCAGGTCGACGGCATCAGGCTTGAAGGCATGGAGCCCGAGGACGCGATGAAGGCGTTCCTCGTGTATGTGAAGTATCACTCGCCCGGCGAGAAGATCACGATGACCGTCAAGCGCGGCGGCAAGCTCGTCATGGCGCCCGTCACGCTCGGCGAGGCGAAGCCGGCGGAAGCGCCGCGGCCGGAGTGGGCGCCGATCCCGCCCAAGCCGAAGGGAGACAAGTCCGGGCCGACGAGCTTTCAGATCTAAGTTAAGCGGTTTATTCCAGTCGACTTATCCCCAGAACTTTCAGCGCTGAAAGTTCTGGGGATAACTTTTTCACCCCTTGACGGAACCTCCGTCCGGAGTCATACTCGGAATATGTTCGCCCCGGTCCTCCTTCTTGTCGCCCTGGCGGCGCCCGCCTCCGCAGCGAATTTACCCGACTGCGTCCATGTCTCGACGACCGCGGCCCACCTGCGCTATAAACCGGACCTCGACTCGGTGCGCGAGTGCCAGGACCGCGTCAAACAACAGCTGATCGACGCCGCGGCGGCCAAGGGCAAGCCCCTCAACTATCAGAAGATCGAAAAAATAGAGGACGATCAGCGCGAAGAGGTACGGGACTATCTCGCCAACAGCGGCGCCGTCATCGACGGCACGACGAAAAGCGCCAGAAGTCTCGGCGGAGTGACCGAGGCGGACCGCGCGAAGGTCTCGGCCGAGGACGGCGCCGCGATCGGCGGCCTTGAAAAGCGCCTGCACGCGGCGGCCGGCGACGGCAAGGACGGCGTCACTCCCGCGATGGGGCGCGACATCGTCGACACCTTGACCAAGCAGCAGGGCTTCGTGAGCCCCGACATGAAGGACTTGCTCGACTCGGTCGTGCGCGACGGCGGCAAGCTGACTCCCGAGACCATGAAGAAACTCCAAGGCGCTGGCCGCGCGGCCAAGGGTGCGGGCATGGACCTCAACATCGACAAGAACACGGAGAAGGATTTGCTTGAGCACGACTTCGACAAGGACAAGGACGCTCCTCCGGTCCCACCCGCGAACCCCGGCAACCTATAATATCCGGGTGAAGACCAAACCCGGCGCGCTCCCCCTCTTCCGTCACCTGACCTCGGTTCCGACCGCGCCGTTTCGCGAGACCGCGGTCTCAAAAAAAGCCCTCGAGTGGATCCGCGAGCAGTTAGGCTCGCGCGCGACCGTCAAGAAAGTCCGCGGCGGCTTCATCGTGTCATACCGCGGCGCCGGAGACGGCCCGTCGTTGTGCCTCGCCGCCCACCTCGATCATCCCGCGTTCGACCTCGTGACGATCGGCAGCTCGGGCGCTACCGCACGCCTGCGGGGCGGCCTGCCCCCGCATTTGCTCGCCGGCGCGTCGGTACAGGTTTTTCCGGCGATACCCAAAGACAACACCCCGATCGGCCTCGGCGTGATCGGCCCGCGCCCGGAGAAAGAGGACGGGCTGTGGACGATCTCCTGGACCAAGCCCCCGAAGGGCAAGCCCGACTTCGCCGTGCTGGCCTTGCCCGCGTGCGAGACCAAGGACGGCTGGCTCCTGTCGCGCTCGGTCGACGACTTGCTCGGCTGCGCCATCAGCCTCGAGGCGATGCGCCGTCTGATCAAGGCCCGCGCGAAGACCAATTTGACCGTTCTGCTCAACCGCGCCGAGGAAGTGGGATTTATCGGCGCGCTCGACATGATCCGCTCGGGCGTTTTGTCCGAGCGCGACACCTATCTGTCGATCGAATCCTCGCGTGAGCTTCCGGGCTCCAAGCCGGGCGGCGGCCCCACGATTCGTTTGGGCGACCGGGCCTGCGCCTTCGACGGCAACGCCACCGCGCTACTCGACGACGCGGCCGTTTTACTGAAGAAGCGCGGCACCGCCGTCCAGCGCCTGCGACTGACTGGCGGCACCTGCGAGGCCACGGCGTATCTCGCCTTCGGCTACGAGGCGGGAGGAGTCGCCGTGCCGCTGGTCAACTACCACAACGGCTGGGGCGCCGACGCCGTCGCCCCCGAAAAAGTGCGCCTGTCCGACATCGAGGGCGGCACCAAGCTTCTGGTCGAGGCGGCCAAGCTTTTCTCCGCCAAGATCCTACGCGGGACTTTGCGCGCGCGCCTTGAGAAGCGCCACGACTCGGAAAAGCGGGCTCTCTGAAACTCGTTCACTTCTTCGGTCTCAACGATCCGGTCTCGAGCCTCAGCCACCTGATCGCGGCTCTCGGGGCGCTCACGGGCGGGTTCTTCCTCTACCGCAAAGGACGCGGCGACGCGCTGCGCAGCTCTTCGCTGCTGATCTTCACCGCGTCCTTGCTCTTTCTGTTCTCGATGAGCGGGATTTATCACGGCCTCGCTCCGGGTCCGTGGCGGATGGTGTTTCGCCGCCTGGACTACGCGGGTATTTGGATCGTCATCGCGGGCTCGGCGACGCCCGTGCATGTTCTGCTTTTTAAGGGTCACTGGCGCTGGGGGCTCATCTCCCTTTTTTGGCTCGCCGCGATCACGAGCTTGGTGCTCATCGACTATTACTTCAATCAACTGCCCTACTGGGGCATCATCGCGGCCTACATCGGCGTGAGCTCGCTGGGCTTCATCACCTTCTCGAAGATCACGGCCCGCTACGGCTGGAAGGAGACCTTGCTGCTGCTCCTCGGCGGGATCGCCTACGCCTCCGGCGCCGTCATCGATTATATTCAAGGTCCGGTGATCCTCACCGGAATCCTGGGGCCGCACGAGCTGTTTCACTTTCTGGTGATCGTGGGCGCGGCGCTGCACTGGAGCTTCATTTACAACTGGGCGGGTCGACAGGACACCCACTAACTGGCTCCGGAGCCAGTGATTATCAGTAGTAGCAACTACGGCGCTTTCATGCGGCGATCAGTCTCCGCAAGCGCCTGACGAGCTCCCACGCTGTCGGTGAGTTCGAGCACCCGCCGATAAGAGTCCCGCGCCGCCGGATAATCCTTGTCCGCGAAGCGCGCGTTCCCCGCCAGAAAGTGCGCGCGCGCGTTATCCGGCGCGCAGCGAGCGGTTTGCTCGAACAGCGCGCGCTCCGAACGGTAATCGAGGTTGCGCGAGACGGTCAAACCGGTCCAGAGCACGAGCAAAGCGACCAGCGCGCGCTCGTTGGTGATCACCTGAACCAGGAACAAGCACAGCCCCGCCACGGGCAGATACAGATACCGATCGGCCACCGGGCTCACATTCGAGAAGGGGATCAAATGAAGGACCGGCAGAAGCGTGACGACGATCCAGATCAAGGCGAACAACGCCTCGCGCGACCGCCGGAACGCCCAAGCGGCGCCGGCTAAAACGCCCAGCCACAACGGCCACACAGTGCCCGACAGAGTGTGCTCGAGGCACGAGGGATAAGGAGCGACGAGCTCGCGGGCGTAGAATGCCAACGAACGAAAGGATGAGTACTCGAATTTGACGGGGAACGCGGGAGGCGGGACGAGCCAAAGAAAGCGGAACAGGAGATAACCCCCGCCCAGGGCCGCGAACGCGGCCGCCGTCTTATTTAATCGGGGCGAAGGATGGAGAACGAACAAGTACTGATAGGCCGCGGCCAAGGGGATGGCGACGAGGCCGCTCTCTTTCGAGAGCAGGGCGAACGCGAGCAAGGCGCACGCCGCGTCGGGACGATTGACCGGCTCGACGCTTTTTCCGCCTTTCGCCCCCTTTTCGGCGCACAGATCCATGACGACGACTAGGACCGCGAGCACGAAGAAGGAGGCGAGCAGGTGGCCCTTGAACGAAGAAAAGTTCAACGCCTCCGTGTGCGCGGGAAAGGCCGCGAACAGTCCGGCCGCGAGAACGGCGGAGCGGACACGCCCCGTGAGACGCCTCGCGATTTCGTACACGAGCAAGGCGTTCGCCGCGTGCAGGCCCCAGCCCGCGATGCGGTAAAGCATCGGGTGATCGTGGGTGAAGTAGTGAAAGAGCGTCACGAACGGCTGATAGGTTCGTTCGTTGACGAAAGCGAAGTAATCGCGCGAAACGAGCCCGCCCCAGAACTGCCGAAGCGGCACGGTGAAGACGGGATTGTCGCGGACATGGGGCTGGTCGTCGTACAGCACGGGCGCGAACAACGCCGGTGAATACGCAAGAGCCGTCCCCGCCGCGAGTCCGGCGTAGAGCCTCTTCACGGCGCCAGCCGCCGGTCCGTCTTCGTCCCCGCGTACAGGCAAAGGCCCGCGAGCGCCAGCCCGGCGGGAACGTCGACGAGGTAGTGCCAGCCGAGCAGGACGGTCGAGGCGATGACGATCGCGTTCAACGCGCAGGCCGCGAGGAAGACGGGGCGTTTGGCGGACGCGGCGTAGGTGGCGAGGACCGACCAGGCCACATGGAACGACGGGAACGCGATCAGGCCGCCGAGCAAGGTCGTCACGGGCGTGAAGTTGTGGACTTGCTCGTACTTGAGATGCGTCAGACGCTGGACTTCGTAAAAGTCGGCGCTTTGAAAGACGCCTGCGGGGCCCGAGCTCGGAAAGAAGTAGTAGAAAAGGCTACCCGCGATCGACGAGTACACCGTCGCGTACAGAAGCACGCGCAAACGGCGGCGGTCGCCCGCCAAGGCGGGAATGAAGGGTGCGATCAGGAGTTGGAGCTCGGTGGAGTTATAGCACCAATTCAGGAAAGAGCGCAGGCCCGGGCGCAGAGCCACCCAGTGCAGGACCGCGACCGTGTCCCAGCCCGCGCGCGCGTCGACGCGCGCGAGCAGGTGGTCGATGCGCGGAAACGGCGTGTACTGGATTCCCGTCGTCAGCACGCCCATGACGGCCGCCGTCAGCGCGTAAAAGGCGAGGCCGAGCGCGACGGAGGATATTTTAGGGTTGCGCTCCCGCATCCAATGCCCGAAAATCGCCAGGTCCATCGCGACGAAGGCCAGCCACCAGCACATGCGCGGGAAGTAGCTGATCCCCGTATAATGGAAGAAGAACGCGTTGACGGCGAAGAGGACGGCGGCGGTCGCAAGCGCCGCGGCGAGCCAAGACGCCAGCCAGCGGTCCTCCCTCGACAGGATCATGTCCGAAGTGTACCGCAATCGCCTCGAATTTGGCAAAATGAGCGCATGAAGAAAATTCTCGTCCTGCTCGCCGTCATCGCCTTGCGCGCTCCGATCGCGCGCGCCGACGCCTTCTCCGATTTCCAGTCCAAGGTTCAAACCGACTATGTGAAGCCCTTCGCCCTCGACTTGGGCGGCGTGCTCGGCGGCGCTTCGGCGCACACCGGCCGCACGCTCGGCATGCCCGGCTTCTGGGCCGGCGTCGTCGCCGGCGTGCAGTTCCGCCCGGACCGCGACGACCGCATCCTGCGCGACTCGAACACGAAGGCCTTCGGCGTGCCCCTCGTCGAGGTCGGCGTGGGACTGCCGTTTAAGATCGACGCGATCGTCCACGGCCTGACCGCGCACGGCTTGACCATCTTCGGCGGCGGCCTGCGCTACGGCCTGTACCGCACCGACCTCGTGGACACCTTCCTGCCCAACGTCTCGATCGCCGCCTTCGGCGACAAGGTCAACCACGCCTACTTCAGCGCCTCGCACGGTTCTGTAGACGCCACGGCCACTTGGAACCTCCCCATCGTCAAGCCGTACTTCCTCGCGGGCTTCGACGTGACCGAGGTCAAAGTCGGCGCGGCAAACACCCCCGGCGTGTCGGGGACCAAGGCGACGGCGCGCGGCTCGCGCTTCTCCATCGGCGCGGACATTCACCCCCTGCCTCTGATCAGCCTGCGCGGCGCCTACACCATGCGCCACGGTCTCCCCGGCTTCGACGCCGGGCTCGGAGTGCAGTTCTAGGATGACGCTCTACACGCGCACCGGCGACAAGGGCGACACCGGCCTGTTCGGCGGCGGCCGCGTGCCCAAGAGCCATCCCCGCGTGACGGCGTACGGCGAGGTCGACGAGCTCAACAGCACGCTCGGCCTGGCGCGCTCCGCGCTGCGCGAGGATCCGGCGCTCGGCTCGGTCGACGCGGGCCTGGCCCGCGTGCAGGCGGAGTGCTTCATCATCGGCGCCTTGCTCGCCACGCCCGCCGACCGTATCGACAAGCTCGGCACGCCGTTTAAAGACGGACTTCCCGCGGATTCCTCGATCCGCTTAGAAAAGGAAATCGACGCCTGGGAAAAAAATCTTCCCGCCCTGAAGACCTTCATTTTGCCCGGCGGCGGACGCGCGGGCGCGGCTCTGCACCTGGCGCGCGCCGTCAGCCGTCGCGCGGAGCGTTCCGTCGTCGAGCTCGCCGCGGCCGACACGGTTCCCGACGGCGTCATCGTCTATATGAACCGCCTTTCGTCCTGGCTGTTCATCGCCGCGCGCTTCGTCAACAAGGAGACCGGCCACGCCGAGACTCCTTGGACGGGTCTAAAGAAATAAACCCGCCGCCGCTTTTCTAGGCGGCGCGGTCGCGCGCGCTCCAAGTCCCGACGACGAAGCCCGTCGCGGCGACCGCCGCGGCCGACATCGCCCAGGCCTGCAGCCGCGCGTGGCCGATGAGGAAGCCCGCGAGAAGAGGCGACAGGATCGAAGACACCGAGTTCAGCGATTGCGTCAGCCCCAGGATCACGCCCTGCTCGCGGCGGCTGACGCTGCGGGTGACGAGGCTCGTCAGAGAGGGGCGCAGGACTCCGGTTCCGAAGGCGATCGCCGAGAAGACCAAGAGAAGCGCCGGCCCGGGGCCGATGAAGGCGAGGGCGACCAAGCCCGCCGCGGCGGACACGAAGCCCACGCGGGCGAGCGCGCTTTCGCCGACGGCCTTGACCATGCGTCCGAGCAGGCCTCCCTGGATGATGGCGCCGAGCAGCCCTGAGAAAGCGTACAGGTAACCGACCTCCTTCGGTCCGAAGGCGTGGCCGTCCACGACGAAGCGGCGTTCGGCGAACAGCGCGAAGCCGGACATGAAGATCGAGAACATCGCGCAGAAGCAGAAGAACTGGACCAGGACGGGCGCCAGCTGCGCGTCGCGGAAGTACTTCGCGTAGGCGCCCCAGTCGAGCAAGCCCAGGCGCTTGCCCCCGGGCCCCGAATCCTCGTCGGCGTGCGGGCGCGCCTCGGGCAGAAGGAAATAGGTGCACAGCACGCTCGTCAAGGACAGCGCCGCCGCGGCCCAGGCCGGGTAGGAGTAATCGTACTGCGCCAGGAAGCCCGACATGGCCGGGCCGATCATGAAGCCGATGCCGAAAGCGATGCCGATCACGCCGAACGACTTGGCCCGGTTTTCGGGCTCGGTCACGTCCGAGATGTAGGCCTGCGCCAGCGAGAGGTTGCCCGCCGTCGCGCCGTCGATCACGCGCGCGAGGAATATCCAGACGAGCGACGGGGCCCAGCCCAGGATCAAGAAGCCCACGAAGGTCCCGAGCTGGCTCACGATCAGCAGGGGCCGGCGGCCGTAGCGGTCGGAGAGCTTGCCCAGCATGGGACCGGCGAAAAGCTGGCACAGGGCGTAGGTCGTGACGAGAAGACCGACCATCTGGGGCGAGGCGCCGTAGCGCTCCGCGTAAAAGGGAAGCAGCGGCAGGATCATCGTCATGCCGAGAATGTCCACCGCCACGATCAGAAAGATCGGAAGGAGGACGCCATTGGGCTTGCCGCGCGCGCCGGTCATGGGGCGATTGTACAAAAGCCCGACGGGGCTGAGACCTTTAGGGCGCCGGCTCGCAGCCGCGGCCGACGATCAGCACGCCGTCGGCCGTCTTCGCGCAGCTTTCGACGAGGCCGTCAGGGCAGCAGCGCTCCTTGATCTCGAGGTAATTCTTCGCGGTCATGCACTTCCCATCCTTGGAAACGACCTTCACCGTGCACGCGAGCTTCACGCGGTCAGGGACTCCGCCGACCTTGCGGGCGAGCACCTCGACGCGCGAGGAGCTCGAAGCCGCTTCGGTCGACTTGGAGATCTGCGGCTTTGAAATCGCACGATCGGATTTTTCGCCGTCCTCGTCGCGCGTGCCCGGACGCTGATAGGCCGCGGGAACCCGTCCCTTTTTGTCCTGGGTGATGAGTTCCGCAGCCGCTCCCGCGCCGCCGTGCGGGGCGCCTCCGGGCGCCGCGGGCGCGGCCTGCTCCTCCTTCTTTTGCGGGGCCGGGCCGCAGCCGCCTTCCTCGTCGCCGCAGCCGTAGGCACCGAGCAGAAGAACGGCGCCCAAAAGCACCGGAAGGCCGAGCCGCGATCTCATGCCCTCAGTTTAAGGCCTGGGCCCCGATCCGTCAACCCTTGTCCCCCTTCCTCGGCCTTGCTAGACTGTCGGCATGATCCAAGACCTCCTCGGTTCGATCGCCTCCTCTCAGGCCTACCGCCGCTTCGCCCAGGAAAAAACCAGCCGCACGGTGCTCTATCTCCTCTTCATCAGCCTCCTGTTTACGATCGGCGGCTCGATCGCGATGCAGATGCGCATCGGACCCGTCGTCGACGAGACCTTCGCCTGGCTCGCCGCCGAGGTCCCCACCTTGACCTTCTCCGCCGGCAAGGTCACCAGCGCCGCGACCGCGCCCAAGCGCATCGTCCACCCGCAGGCCCCCGAGGTCGCCGTCATGATCGACACGGCGCGCGTCGAGCCCGTGACCCAGCAGCTCATGCAGGGCGCGACCGTCCTCGCCTACCTCACCAACAACGCCCTCTACATCGAGCAGCAGCAAGGCAAGATCGAGACCTACGACCTCTCGAAGGCCGCGATGGAGCGGCCGATGGTCGTCGACGCGAAGTTTTTCCGCGAGGCCTCGGGCGCGCTCAAGAAAGTCGTCTACCCGCTCGCGATCCTGACCGTCTTCGTCTTCGCCGCGGCCTGGACCGCCTTCCTGGGCCTGCTGTACGCGGTGTTCGGCCTGCTCCTCAACTCGATCGCGAGCGGCACGCTCGCCTTCGGCCCGCTGTACCAGATCGCGATCCACGCCCAGACGGCAGCCCTGCTCGTGCGCATCATCCTCGCGTTCCTGCCCTTCCAGGTTCCGATGTCCGGCCTGCTCACGATCCTGGTCACCTCGGTGTACCTGTGGATGGCCGTCCGTTCCAACGCGGCCGCCCAGACCTCGGCGATTTGAAGCGAGCGGCCGCTCTCGTCCTCGCCGCGGCGCTGCTCGGCGGCTGCGAGTGGCTGACGGGCGACTTCCGCCTCTCCGGCGTCGTCGAGATCGACCCCCACCTCGAGGCGCGCGCGCCGAAGACCAACTCCGTGCTCTTCGTCATCGCGCAAAACGGGGGCGGCGTACCGCTCGCGGTGCACCGCATCGTCAACCCCGAGTTTCCGGCCGCGTTCACCATGGCGCCGCAGGACCTGCTCGTCCCGGGCATTCGCCGCAACGAGACCTTGACCATCGTCGCCCGCCTCAACGCCGTCGGTAATTTGAGCGCGCCCAAGCCCGGCGACCTCGAAGGCCGCAGCCCCGAGCGATACCACCCCGGAGATCACGGCGTGCGCGTGCGCCTCGACAACGCTTTATGAGAATCCTACTCCTCGCCGCCGCGCTCGCCGCATGCGCCTCGCCCTCGAATACCCGGAGCTCGTCCTCCGGCGTGATGTCGGGCCTCGATGTTCTCGTCGCCGAGGGCTATAAGCCCCTGCGCGGCAAGAAGATCGGCGTCATCAGCAACCGCACGGGCGTCGACCGGCGCGGGCGCGGCATCGTCGACTTATTAGCAGAAGCCCCCGGTGTGGAACTCGCGGCGATCTTCAGCCCCGAGCACGGCTACGCCGCCGCCTCCGAGTCCGAGAAGATCGCCTCCGGCCTCACCACCGTCCACGGCAAAAAAATCCCCCTTTACAGCCTGTACTCGGGCGGCATCACCGGCATGCGCCCCAAGCCCGAGCAGCTCGCGGGGCTCGACGCCCTCGTCTTCGACATTCAGGATGTCGGCGCGCGCTTCTACACCTATCTCGCCACGATGGGCATGGCGCTCGAAGAAGCGAAGACGGCGAACATCGACTTCATCGTCCTCGACCGCCCCAACCCGATCCGCGGCGACCTCGTCGAAGGCCCGATCTTAGAAGACCCGAAGCTACGCTTCCTGACGCCGACGGCCTACTTCCAAGTCCCCGTCCGCCACGGCCTGACCGCCGGGGAGATGGCCTTGTGGCACAACCGCACGGTCGGTCACTCGCATCTGAAAATCATCAAGCTGCGGGGCTGGAGCCGCGACCAGTGGTACGACCAGACCGGCCTGCCGTGGGTGCCGCCCTCGCCCAACATGCCCGATGTCGAGGCGGCCGCCTTATACCCAGGCATCGGCATCTTCGAGGCCTCGAACCTCGCCGTGGGACGCGGCACCCCGATTCCCTTCCGCTGGATCGGCGCGCCGTGGATGAAGTCCGAGGAGATCGCCGCACGCCTGCGCGGCACCGTCGAGGGCGTGGAGTTTTCCGCCCAGGACTACACGCCGAGCAAGAGCGTCTTCGAAGGCCAGCTGTGCCACGGCGTGAAGATCACCGTCACCGATCGCGACGCCATGCGCCCCTTGGCCGTCTTCCGCCACTTGGCCCTCGCCCTGCGCGAGGTTCACCCCAAGGAGTTCGAGTGGCGCTGGGACGAGGTCAAGCGCATGGTCGGCGTCGAGGAGTTCCGCCTGCTCTGGGAAACCGGCGCCGACGACGCCGCGTTCCAGGGCCTCTTCGACAAAGGCCCCC
>JAYTIP010000182.1:0-4863 GCA_043731745.1 Elusimicrobiota bacterium
CTCGTGCAGCTTACCGGCGGCGCGCTCAAGGCCGCGACCGATCCAGTCGAGCGCGCCCGTGACCCCGCTTTCCACGACGCCCGCGGCCTTCGCGACGCGGCCCGGCTCCGAACGGGGCGCGGACTCGGCGGCGGGACGCGGCGTCGGAGCGTCGCCGGCTGCTTCCGGGCGCATGAGCAGATCGGTGTCGCCGGCCGTGGGCTTGACGGTCTCGTTGGCGGCGCGCGTCTCACCGGCCGGCTTGGGCGCGGTCTGCGGCTTGGCCGCGGATTCCGGCGCGGCGCCCTCGACGCGCGGTGTTTCCCCGGCGGCGACGCGCGCGGGCGCGGCGTCGGGCGCGCGCGGGATTTCCATCGACGCGCTCGACGCCGGATCGGCGTTCACCTCTCGTGCGCGCGGACGCTGGTTCTGCGGCCGCTCGGCTTGCTCGTTGGCCCCATTCTCGGCCTCCGCGATCGGTCTCTCAGTCGGGCCCTTAGGCTTGAGCGTCGCCGGCTCGGCGACCGGCGTCTCGAGGATGGGCCTGGCCGCCGCGGACTTGGCGCCCTCCAAAGGCGCGATGCGCTGGGAGGCTTCGGCCATGCCCTCGTTGGCCGCGGCGGCGGTGTGGGCGTCGGCGTTCGCGGGTTTCGGCGACGCCGGTTCGGCCGTCGCGGGAGCGGTCTTCGCGATCGTCTCGTGAGGAGCGGCGCCCTCGGCCAGCGCGGGCTTGGGCGCGGCCACGGCTTCGGCGGGAGCGGCGGTCTTGGCCGCGTCCGCGACGGGTGCGACCGCGGGCTTCGCCCCGGCCTCGCCGGCGCCGAGGCCGTTGGGAGAAGCGCCGCCTTTGCCGCCGGCCTCGCCCGCGGACCCGCCGTTGGCGCTGGCGCGCGTCTGCCCGCCGCCGCCGGGAATATCGCCCGCGCCGGGGCTGCCCAAGGTGCCGCCCTTGGCCAAAGATTCCCCCGCCCCGCCCAGGTTCGGATGCGGCGCGTCGGTACGCAACATCTGCGGAGGAGGACCGCCGGGCTTGCCTCCCTCAGGAATCGGCGGCGGCGTTCCGTTGCCGTTGCCCTCCGGGACCGGCGGCGGAGTCCCCTTGCCGGTGTTCTCCGTCGTCGGAGGCGGCGTTCCCTTTCCGACGTTTTCCGGCACGAGCGGCGGCGGCGTCGTTCCTTTCCCGTTCGGTTCCGAGGTCGTCGTCTGCGGCTGAGGTTTCGGCGTCTCCGTCGGCTTCGTGCCGTCGATGGTCGCCCTGTCCACCGGATCGATGATTTTCGTAGGCTCCACTTTCGGCACGGCCTCGCCAGTACCGCCAGACTTGCCTTCGCCGGCGGCGCCTCGCGTCTTGACGTGCATGACCGCGATCATGCCCAGGTTGACCGTTGAGCCCAGCAGGCCGCGCAGCGCGTCGGCGAACTCCTGATCGCTGACGCCTTCTCGCATCATGACCTTGAGAGAGTCGCGCGCGCCGACATAGGCCTCGTAGGCGAAGTAGCCGTCGGCCGCGAGCTTCAAGTACTTGCCGTACTTGCCCGCCAGTTGCAGGACCTTGAGCATGGCGGGACCCATCGTGACGAGACCCAAGCCGACATCGGCGATCGCCCCGGCCACCGCGCCCCAGATCTTCGCCTGCGCGGGCGTCGCGCCGTAGTACAGCGCGGCTTGCTCGGTCCAGATCGCGATTTTGTCCGAGACGGGCGCGAGAGTCAGGACGCCGAACAGGCCGTAGCCCGACAGCCCCGGCATGTCGCGCGGCGCCGGCGTGACATCCATCTCCTTAAGCTTGATGCGTCCGTTGCCGAACACCGTCTGCTCGTAATACTTCTCGCCGGCGACGAACGCGCCGACCGCGCCCCAGCCGCCCCACGCGTCGGAGCGCGAGCGCTTTTCCTGCGACGCGCCCATGTAGACCGCGGCGCCGCCCTCGTCGACGTAGATGCCGCGCATCTTGCCGCCGTCGAAGATCACGAGGCCGGAGAACTTGGACTTGTCGTCGCGCTCGAGTTCGGTGTGTTGGGCGACGCTCGTCAAAGTGCTGATCGGCACGCGTTTGCCGTTCGCGTCGAGCTTATAGGTCGTGATCGAAGATTGAATCGACTTCGAGGCCACATCGAAGGACATGTTCATGTCCGCCAGGCCGCCGTGGCTCTTGAAGCCGCGCCCGTACTGGCTCAGCTGCTGGGCCACATAGGCCGCGGTCAAGGTGGTGATGGACTTGCCGTCGTTGCCCAGGGGCGCCAGGGCTTCGACGCGACGGACCGTGCGCGCGGCGATGAGCTGCGCGCGCTCGTCGGTCATGTTCCCGTCGGTCGGAGCGAAGTTGAACGACGCGGGAACCCGGCCCTTCTTGGGGACCTCGGCCTCGGTTTCGACGCGGCGCCCGGCCCAGTTCGCCGTCGCGTCGGCGCCGTAGGCGTGCACGCTCCACAGCCCGCCGCCTTCGTTCTGCTCGTAAACGGCCTGCATGCGGCCTTCGACCTTCGCTCCTTTCTCGTAGACCTCGCGGAGGTAGCGCCGTCCCACGACTTCGTACTCGCCGCTGACCGCGTCCATCTTGAGCAAGGTCTGGTTCTGGTTCGCCTCGCGCCCGGTGTTGCCCTTGTTGAGGATGTACTGCACCGCCGTCTTTTCCTTCGAGTCGGAGACGAACTCGGTGTTGCCCCGGTAGTCGATCGAGATCGTCTTCGTACCGTCGACGATCATGCGGCTCACGACGTTTTCGGCCGGATAATTAAACGAAGGTCCGCCCTTCGAGGTGTAGGTCGCCGACTGCGTCGTCTGCGGTTCGCGATTGGGCAGGCTGAGGGTGACCGTCATCTGATAGAGGCCGTCGCCCACCGCCTGGTGCGTCACGGTCAGCAAGCGGTCGCTCGAGGTCGCCGACAGCATCTTGCGTCCTTGCTCGTCGACGCGGCCCATCGCCACGCCGGTGAACTCAACCTTGGCGGTCTTCGTCTCGCCGGACTCAGCGTCGAGATATCCCGAGGTCAGCGCCCGGTCGAAGCGCCGGAGCTCGGTGATCTTCTTGTCGTTGAGGAACACGGCCAGGTTGGGGTTGACCGAGCCCATCGCGGTGATCTCGGGGATGTCGCGCCGGTCGTAGGCGCGCATGAGCTCCGAAGCCACGGTGGCGCGCGCTCCGAACAGCAGCTGCGCGGGCTCGCGGTCCTTGGCGTCCATCCCGTCCCAAGCGATTTCCGCGGCGCGCTTGCGCTGGAAGGTGGCCAACAGGTCGTTGACCTGGCCGCGCGCAAGAGGGCCCTGACTGTCGAGCGTCGCGGCGTTGGCCGAGACATAGCTCGTCAGGCGCTCGCCCATGCGCTTGTCGACGAAGTCCGCGTCCTCGCGGTAGGTCGTGTCGAACAGGCGCTCGCGTTGGCCCTCGGTCAACTGCGCGGAGAAGGCGCGCATGGCGCCGCGCGGATCGGTTTGCGCGAGCAGTCCCTGCGCCCAGCCTTCGTCGAGCACGGTGAAGCCCGCCCATTTGGGATCGCGGCGCTTAAGCTCGGCGGCGGCGGCGGCCAGCGCGCGCAAAGTGATCGCCGGGTCTTCGAGCGTCGCGCCGCGGCGGTAGAGATCGGCCGAAGGGCCCGAAGCGCCGGCCGCGGCCCGCCACTTCGCGGCCTGGCCGTCGAGCTGGGCGCGGCCCTTCGCCGCGGCCGGGTCGCTCGAGTTCATCCAGGCGAGGCGGCGGCGCCACTCCGCGGCGTCGACCTCGAACATCTTCAGGAACTCGCGCTTGTCGTCGTTGAGCGCGGCGTCGCTCCAATGCTCCGGGTCGCGGTCGACGGCCAGGTCCGCGAAGGTCAGGTTCCCGGCGGAGCGCCCGCCCTCGTTGGCCGCGAAGCTCTCGAGCAAGGGCTTGTAATTCTTCGTCCAGGTCTCCACGAGCTCGCGGTCGAACGCCGTGAGCTCGGCGGGCTTGCGCCCCACGAGCTTTTTAAGCCGTTCTAACAGCGAAACGGTGACCAAGCGCGGATCGACGATCCCCGACACCGCCGCGACCATCTGTGCGGCGTCCACCCCGCCCGCGTCGGCCATCGCGTCGAGCTTCTGCGCCGCGGCCGGCTGGTACTTTCCGTAGTACAGCCGCTCGAGCATCCCGTCGCGCAGGTCGCGGCTGTCGGCGAGCATGCGTTGGCGCGCCGCGTCGTCGGTCTGCGCGGCGGCGAGCGTCGCCATGCCCTCTCGCGTCTCGCGCACGAGGTCCCACTCCGCGCGACGCTTGGCGCGTTTGCGCAGCTCGTCGAGCGTGAGCGCGCGGCCGTCGCCGGCCTGCGACTCGACGCCCGACAGCGCGGTCTCGAGGAACTTGCGCGCGTTGTTATACGCCTTCTCCTCGTTCTCCTTGGCGCCGCGCTGCCGGTCGAGCTCGGCCGAGGCGCGGTCGAAATCGGCCGGCGTCACGCCCGCGAGCTTGTACGGCGCCAGCGCCTGGCGCATGGCCGTGAAACCTTCATAAAGCGTCTCGCGCTCCTCTTTCGCCGTCCGGAGGTCCCTGGTCGCCGCCTCGAGCTCGGGGCCGTCCTTAAGCCCGTCGACTTTCTCCCCCAGAAGCTTGATGGCCAGCTCCTTGGCCGCAATCTGCGCCGCGCGAGAGCGCGCTTCGCTCAACTTGACCGCGTCCGCCTCGATCTTCTCGCGCTCCGTCTTCAGCTGCGCGCCGCGCTCCGGGCCGACGCGGTCGAGCGCGGCGGTGTACTCGGCCTGCGCCGCGACGGCGTCGCGCTTGCGCGACATCGACGGCAGGAGCTCGGCCACGGCGCGCGCCTTCGCCGCGAGCGAGACCTGTCCCGCGCGTCCGCCCTCGTCGCTGAGCCCGCCCGCGGCGTCATCGTAAGCCTGCAGAAACTCCGCGGCCGCGGCCTTGAGCTTGGGATC
>JAYTIP010000183.1:0-1745 GCA_043731745.1 Elusimicrobiota bacterium
TCGTTCTCTTTCGCGGCTCGGCGCACGAGCGCCGCGTGGCCCGCGTGAAGCGCGCCCATCGTGGGCACGAAGCCGACTGAAAGTCCTTTCTTGCGCCAGCCCGCGACGAGCCGGCCAAGGGCGGCCTTGTTTCGAACGACCGGAATCAAAGGTTCCTCGAGTAGAAGCCGATGACGCGCGTGTCGTACTCCATGCCCGCGGCCTCGCGGCACTTGGCGTGCCAGGCCTCGGGCACCATCCACAGCTGCTTGGGCTCGCGCGCGGTGCCGAAGACCTTCTTCACATCGGCGGGCGTCATCAGGCGATCGTACTCGCCGCCGATGACGAACAGCGGCCGAGGTGAGATCTTGGGCGCGGCCTCGACGGGGTTGAAGTTGTCGATCTCGGGGTCCTTCACGCGCGAGCGCAGGATGAACAAGGTCAGCGCGACGAGCGGATAATAAGGAACGCGCATGTGGTTCCAGCCCCAGCGCTTGATGACGGTGCGGTAGTCGGAGAACGGGCTTTCGACCGCCGCGCACTTGAGATCCGGGTGCTTCGGCATCGAGGCCACGGTCACCGCGGCGCCCATCGACAGCCCGAACACCCCGACGGATTTGGCGAATTCCGGCTTCTCGCGGCGCAGCCACTCGACGGCCGCATCGAAGTCGATCGTCTCGAGGCCTCCGATCGTCGTGATCTCGCCCTCGCTCTCGCCGTGAGAGCGGAAGTCGAAGTAAAGGAGGTTGAAGCCGCCGTTCTCGTTTAGGAAGTAAGTTTGCTTCAGCAACTCGCCCTTGTTGTCGCCCCAGCCGTGGCACATCACGATCGTGCGCTTGTCGCCGGTCGTCGAGGGGATGAACCAGCCGCGGATTTCGAGCCCGTCGCGCGTCTTGAAAGCGATTTTTTCGTAGCGCAGGCCGAACTGCTCGGGGAAGATCCACATCGGCGACATCGCCGGCGGATGCAGGATGATGCCCGCGCCCCAATAGCAGATCGCGTACATGGCCGCGCAGAGGACGAGGACGGCGGCCACCCAGATCATTTCTGGGAGGTGAACGAGTGCTCGGGGCCGGGGAAGGACCCGTCGCGGACTTCGCGGCAGTAATCGCCCATGGCCTTGAGCGAGGCCGCGCGCAGGTCGGCGTAGCGCTTGACGAACTTGGTCGGTCCGCCTTCGGTCAGGCCCAGCATGTCGTCGCTGACGAGCACCTGGCCGTCGCAGTGCGGGCCGGCGCCGATGCCGATCGTGGGGATTTGCAGGCTCTTGGTGATTTCTTTGGCCAGATCGGCGGGCACGCACTCAAGCACGATGGCGCAGCAGCCCGCGCCCTCCAAAATACGGGCCTCGGTCCGGATCTTCTCCGCGGCCTCGGGGCTGCGGCCTTGGACCTTGTATCCGCCGAGCCTGTTGACGGCCTGCGGCGTGAGGCCCAAGTGGCCGAAGACGGGAACGTTGATCTTGAGCAGCTCTTTGATCGCGGGGGCGATCTCCATGCCGCCTTCGACTTTGACCGCATGCGCGCCTCCCTCCTTTAAGAGGCGGCCCGCGTTGCGCACGGCCTCCTTGGGATCCACTTCATACGAAAGGTAGGGCATGTCGGAGACGAGCAAAGCGCGGGAGAGGCCGCGCTTGACCGCTTTCGTATGGTGGAGGATCTCCTCGACCGTGACGGGCAAGGTGCTCTCGTAGCCGAGCTTGGTCATGCCGACCGAGTCGCACATGAGGACCACGTCGACGCCCGCTTCTTCCGCCAGGCGCACGG
>JAYTIP010000184.1:0-9527 GCA_043731745.1 Elusimicrobiota bacterium
ACGGCCAGCGCCATGTCCGTGAATTAAACGCGGCCCGCGCCGTTGCGCGGGCCGCGAAGGTCCAGATCCATGAAGTGTCGTTGTCGTTGCCGTGGCTCAAGGGCTCGTCATTAACGAATTCCAAGCTCCGGTTACCAAACATGCCGTTGAAAAAAATCGGCCAAGGGGGCGTGCCCTCGACGTACGTGCCCGGACGAAACACCATGTTTTTATCGTTAGCCGTGTCGTTAGCCGACTCCGTCGGCGCATCCGCCATCGTCATCGGCGCCAACGCCTTGGACTATTCCGGTTACCCCGATTGCCGTCCTCCTTTCATCAACGCCTTCGCTCGCGTCGCCAAAGAGGGGACCAAACGCGGCTCCGAAGGTAAGCCGCTCAAAATACTCGCTCCCCTTCTGCGCCTCGACAAGAAGGGCGTCGTCCGTCTCGCCGTAAAAGTGGAGGCGCCGTTGCGCCTCACTTGGTCTTGCTACGCGGGGGGCTCCAAGCCGTGCGGACAATGCGACTCCTGCAAGCTCCGCGATAAAGGCTTCCGCGAAGCCGGTATTAAGGACCCCGCCGCGTGACCGAGACGATTAAACTCTCCACCGAAGACCACGGGCGCGTCGTCGAAATCTTCTCGTCCCTTCAGGGCGAAGGCCCGCGGTTAGGCGAACGCCAAATCTTCGCCCGTCTCGGCGGCTGCAACCTTCATTGCGACTATTGCGATGAACCCGACACCATCCCCATACCGTCCGGAGCCGTGAAGTCCGCTGAATTCGTCAAGAACGAGATCGAAAGCCTCGCCCATGCCCGCGCCCACAAGTCCATTTCCTGGACGGGCGGCGAGCCCCTCCTTCACCCTCAATTCTTAATGCCGCTCATGCGCTGGGCACACAAGCGCGGCCTCGAGAACCATCTCGAAACCAACGGAACCTTGCCCGTCCCCATGTCGGCCTTAGCACCCTTGTGCGACGCCGTCGCGATGGACATCAAGCTGCCGTCCTCGACGGGCCGCGAGACCTGGGGCGCGCATCGTGACTTCCTGCGCGTGACGCCGCCGGGGACCTTCGTGAAGGTCGTGCTCAGCGACAAGTCGACCGAAGCCGAGTGGAAGAAGGTCGTCGAGCTGGTCCAGCACGCGCCGCGCCCGACGCCGCTGTACCTGCAGCCGGCCACGCCCATCGGCCGCGTGAAGCCGATTCCCGCCGCCCGGGCCCTGCGCTTTGAGGCGATAGCCCGCCGCTCGATCAAAGAGGTGTATCTGCGCCCGCAGTGGCACCACCTTTGGAAGCTGCCCTAGCCGCAACTGATAATCACTGGCTCTGGAGCCAGCTAAATATCGCTTATTCGAGATATTTGCGGTTTCCTGGAAACAGTCTATTACTATCCCCGGGGAGAGTTGCGAGGCCGCTAGCGCTTCTTGCGTAGCTTGTAGAGCTTCTTCTCGCTGATGTCAGGCATCGTCGCCGCCCGCTGTTCGAGCACCTTCCCTTCGCGAGACAAGACGGTGATCCCCGACTTCTCGTCTCCGGCCAGGATGCTGTCGCCATCAATATGAACATCAGCCAGAAGTGTTTTCATGGGCAGATCCGCGATCAGGCGACCCGACGACGCATAAACGGATAAACGGCGGTCACCTTTCTCATCGATGTAGGCGAGCGAGGCGATATTACCCCCGGCATCAATCGTCGCGACCCCGGTTTCTTTGGCATCAAGGGTCGCCGTTTTGATCAAAGCGAAGTCTTTGTCGTAAAACGAAAGGGTCCGCGGCCGCGCGTTGCGGTCGATCACCAGTTTATGTCCGTCCGAAAACGCGGAAGGTCCTTCGGCCGAAGCCGTTAAAGCCGTTAGGCATATGATGAGTGCCGCCAATCTTTTCATATAAAAGGAGGCGCCGAGACAGGCGTCCTCTAAGGGACCGTCTCGGCGCCTCAATACACCCGCTCCGAACCCGTAACGCCGGGCGCGTCCTCGCGTCTCGACGGGAACGACCGCGACGAAGCGCCCAACCACTAACTCCCCGACTCGCACGCACGACTGCCACTTACTTCATCGCCGGTTACGGCCGCAGCCTCAACTCGGCGTCCACTTCGCGACAGCGACTCTTACACCGGTTCCGGAGCGGGCTTCGTTGGGAGTATAACCCCGAAACGCCCAGCGTCAAGACCCAGTGACGGTAAAAAATTTCTCGGTGAAAACATTTTGCGCGACTTCGTCAAGGCGTGGCCGCGCGCGCGGCGCGAATGCTAGGATGGGCGCATGATCATCACCGCGATTTTCCTCGTGCTGTCGTCTCACGCCGTCGCCGCTGAGCTTCCGGGTCTGCCCGGCATGCCCGGTTCCACCGTCGCCGTGTCGACGATCCCGGCCGCCGCGCCCGAACTGAAGCCCGAGCCGAAGCCGGAACCCAAGGTCGCGCTGCTCCTTCCCCCGAAGGTCCCCGCCCGCCCCAAAGGCACGCTCGACACCGCGGGCGAAGTGGCGCGCGACTTGGCCGCGCGCGTGCAGTACTTCGAGGACGGCCAGTCCTACTACCGCGCCTACACGAAAGGCTCCCACAACCCCGAGGAGAACAAGGCCTTCGTACAGTTCCTCGAGGATTACGAGAATGAGCTCGGCATCGCCAAGCGCGTGCACGCGATCCTGGGCGTGTGGCTCGACAAGAAATCGGCCATTAAGAACTAGACGCGACGAGAATTTCCTCCGCCGCGTCTGTGCCGGGCCCTTGGGCCCGGCCTAGTAGTAACCTAAGTGGTTAGGGTCTTTTGACCCAGGTAACCGCTCCGGATCGGGGTATAATATTACTAGGGTTCCCCGACGGGAACCGGAGGTTGTGCCCAGATGATTATCGCGTCCCTTCTCGCCGCCGTCCTGTCCATGCCCGCCGCCGCTCAGGTCACCGTTTGCCAGTCCAACGAGATGACCCAGGCGTGGGAAAAAATCACCTTCGGTTTGTGGCTGACGCAGTACACGATCCCCGATTCGAGCCCGCGCACCGCGACGCTCAAGTACCAGGGCTGCTCGGTGGGCTCAGACGGGCAGGAAAACCGCACCTTCGCGTCCGCCGAGGGCGGCTACTCCGTCGTCGCGCGCACCAACGCCGGCGGCGAGAACGGCGCCACGACTTTGGTTCTTAAGAACGGCGGAGAATCCGTCGTCCTCGGCACCTGGGGCCACCACAAGGCGTTCTACCGGCCCGTCGGCGTGGACAAGGTGAACGTTCCCGACGGCAACGGCGGCGTGATCAACACGAACGTGTTCTTCATCCCCGTCGACCTCGGCGTCAAGCCTTAAGGCTGAGGAAGACCCGTCGCGCCGAGCGCGAGGACGATCGCGCGCAGCTTGGCTTGGAACACGGCCTGATTCTCCGGGCCCATGCGCAGTAGCTGCTTCTGCGCGTCGCTTAAGCCCTCGAGGCGCGGGTCGGCGTAGTTCCAGCCGATGCCCTTCTTGCCCGAGAGGACGACGAGGTCTCCCTCCGGGCGCGGCGCCGAAAGCAGCTCCCGCGACGCGGTGAACAGCGCTTCGCGCGCGCTCGTGTTGGGTTCGCCGAGCGAACGCTGGGCCGCGTCGAACAGCGGCAAAAGCCCCGTGAAGACCTTGGCCGCGGCGACCGCGTCGATCGGGCCGATCATGGCCGCGATCTTGTCGTAGCGCTTGTAGCCGGCGGGATCGACGAGCGTCTTTCCGCCCTTCTTCATGACTGCGAACTTGCCGGCGGGCGCGAACGGGGTGAGGATTTCTCGCGGCACCTTGCCGTGCGCGGCCATGTTGAACGCGGCGGTCAGGCGGGAAATCACGGAGTCGGCATTGAGCCACGACCGGAAGGCGGCATCGGGGGACAGCTCGCCGGCTTTGCCGCGCACGAAGCCGTCGCTGTCCTCAAGACGAGGCAGGTCGGGCGGCAGCGGGGCGGGCTCGGCGACGGGCGCGGAGGACAGCCCGGGGCCGGGAGCGGGCTTCATCACGCGCGAAGCGTAAAAGCCGCCGCCGGCGGCCGCGAGCAAGGCGACGACGAGCCAAATTGGTTTCATGGTGCTTTCAATGATACTGAAAACGGCAGGCGGTCCTTACAGGCGTGGGGTGTCAGGATTTTGTCATAGACGCTGATCGGGTCGACCATCCATCTGTACGGTAATTCAGCCATGCTCATGGCCCCTAGAAGGTTCCCCGTCATTTTCCGGTTGTACGCCCAGCCCTTCGCCGCGAGCTTCGCCACCCAGTAGCGCTTAGGCTTGAGGTTCACGTGGTGATGCCCCGGCTGGTCCGGTTGGGCCGCGGACATGATCAATCTGTCGCTAAAACGAAGCACATTGTCCAAAAATGCGTCCGAGAATTCTTCCGGGATATGTTCCGCCACTTCAAGACAAATGGCTATGTCGAAATCTCCCCAAACGTTCTCGAACGGGACGGTGAGGTCCCGAACCTCCGTTTTTATCGGGTAGCTGTGCTCGGCAGGGGCAACGACGCCGTCGATCGCGAGCACCTCGACGCCCCGGCGGGCGAACGCGTCGGCGTAAACCCCGCAGCCCGCTCCGAGATCCACGAGCCGCTTCGGCTTGAGCTGGGAATGGAGAACGCCCGCGATGAGCTCGGCGGATTTGACGTACTTGTCGTGGCCACGGCCCCATTCCGCGAAGAACGCGCGGTCGTAAATCTCCGCGAGTCCGTTCATCATCGATTATTTGGCGGGATGAACCAGAACGCGGTACGCTTTGATCGCGTCGTTGCACGCGCTGACCAAGGCGCTCGTGACGAACGCGATCAGCATGAGTTTGAACTGCTTCTCGGTGCCGGCGCGGGAAACCGCGAATGCGACGGCGGTCGTGGCGAGGTGGAAGACGAGGATGTACCAGACCTGGTTCCAGCCGAGCATCATCAGGTCCATGGGCATGAGCACGAAGGCCACGAGCGGCTTGACCTTGACGCCTCCGAGAAACAACGGCGCCCAGACGGAGCCCACCATGACCGTGGCGTAGAGCACGACGCAGACGGCGAAGGCGAAGAGCCCCTCGAACAGGCGGCGTCCGTGGCCGCGCGTGTGGTGATGTGCGTGAGGGTGCGGTTGCTTGGCGGTCAATCGAGGGGGACGGCGCCGGGCCGTTGGAAGCGGCGGGCAAGTTCGTCGCGATTGAGCGCCAGCATGGCGCGACGGCCGTGCGGGCAGGCGGAGCCGTCCTTGCAGTCTTTGAGGGCGTCGAGGAGCTTGTACGCCTCGTCCTCGCCCAAGCGGTCGTGCGATTTGACCGCCGCCTTGCAGGCGATCGTGGCGATCGCGTCGTGTCGCAGTTGCTCGGCCTCGGCCACGGGATCGGACAGGCAATCGATGACGCGGTGCACGAGCTTCTTGACCTCGTCGGCTTGATAGAAAAGGGCGGGGACGGCGGTCACATGCAGGCCGTTCTTGCCGAAGGCCGCGACCTCAAAGCCGATGCGGTGGAGGCGCTCGGCCTTGTCGAGCACGGTGCGCACCGCGGAGGCGGGCAGGTCGATGGGCACGGGGATCATGAGCTTCTGCGACTTGGCCCCGCCGGTTTCGACTTCCGCCATCAGCTTTTCAAAGAGCACGCGTTCAGCGGCGGCATGCTGATCGAGAATAAACAATCCGCCGTTCGCCTCGAAGAGCATATAGCTGCGTTCGATCTGGCCGATATAACGAAACGGCGGCGTGTACCAGGCGGGCGCGCCCTCGGGTGCGGCCATGGCGACGGCGGCGCCGAGCTTGAGCTGCTTGAACTCATCCGGTATGAAGCCGCGGCCGCCCAAGTAGTAGCCCTCTTCGCCGGGAGAACCGGACGCGGGAGCGGCGGGACGAGCCGGAGCGTCGGCGACGACGGACGCGGGCTCGGGCGCGATCGTGATCGGCGCGGCGGCCTTGGCCTTGGCGAGCGCGGCGGCGACGAGGCCGGAGACGATCTCGAACATTTCCCCGTCATTCTTGAAGCGCACCTCGCGCTTGCCGGGATGAACGTTGGCGTCGAACGCGTCGGGATTTAATTCCAATAAAGCTATGCAGACGGGCTGTTTGCCCGAGGGCCGGTGCTCTCCATACGCTTTGTAGAGTGCCGTCGAAAGAATTCTCGAGTTCACCGGCCGTTTATTAACAAAAAAGTACTGGAAGCTCTTGGACGAGGGCATCTTGTCGTAGGGCGAGACCAGCATGCGCACGCGCACGCCCGGCCGCTCCACATCGATGGGCAAGAGTCCGCCGGCCAAGTCGTCGCCGAGCACGGCGGCGGCGCGGAAGTCGAAGTCCTGGAAGAAGTCGCCGCTGTCTTCCGGCTCGAGGCGCAGGACCTGGCGGCCTTCGGCCTTATAAGTGAAGCGCACGCCGGGATTGGCGAGTGCGGCTTCCTCGATCACCGCGGTCAGCCGCGAGCGCTCCGCGCCGTCGGACTTGAGAAACTCAAGACGCGCGGGCGTATTGTAAAAAAGGTCCTTCACGAACACCGTCGTGCCGGGCACCGCGGGCGCGGGCCCGTCGCTGACCTTGCCCTTCTCGCTCGTGACGCGCCAGCCGGTCTTGGAATCCGCCTGGCAACTCGTGATCGTGACCTTGGCCACGGCCGCGATCGCGTACAGAGCCTCGCCGCGGAAGCCGAAAGTGTGGAGAGAATCTAAATCTTCAAACGCCGCGATCTTGCTCGTCGCGTGGCGCTCGAGGCACAGGCGGACGTCGTCGGCGTCCATGCCGACGCCGTCGTCACTAATTCTTAAAGTGGTTTTTCCTGCTCCGGTGACCTCGATGTCTATTTTTCTCGCTCCGGCGTCCAACGAGTTCTCGATTAATTCTTTTAAAAGAGAAGCGGGCCGCTCGACGACTTCTCCGGCGGCGATGCGCGAAAAAACTTCTTCCGGCAATTTCTGGATCACGGGCATTAAAGTTGCTTCTTCAGCGCGTTGAGCGCTTGAAGGGCCTCGATGGGAGTCATGGTCTCAGGGTTGATGAGCTTGAGCGTGCGCAGAACCGGGTTCTCCTCGAACAGCGGCAGCTCCGGCGACGGCGCGGAGTCCTCACGCACGACGCGCGAGTTCAGGCGCCCGGCGCCGGACTCGTTCTCGAGGCCGGCCAAAATCTTCTGCGCGCGCGCGATCAAAGTCGCGGGAAGACCGGCGAGCGAAGCCACGTGGATGCCGTAGGAGCGGTCGGCGGGGCCGGTGCCGATCTTGTGTAGGAAAACGACTTCGGTCCGGCCCTCGGCGTTGGACCACTCTTTGACTTCAACATTACCGTTAATAACACCTTCTAAACTCTTGGCCAATTCCGTTAATTCAAAATAGTGCGTGGCGAAAAGCGTCCTCGGTCCCCGCGGAGAATCATCTTTCGTTTCCGTTTGATAAGACATGTGCAGGTGTTCAAGAACCGCCCACGCGATCGAAATCCCGTCGAAGGTCGAGGTGCCGCGGCCGACCTCGTCGAGGATCACGAGGGAGCGGGGCGTCGCCGAGCGCAAGATGTGGCTCGTCTCTTTCATCTCGACCATGAAGGTCGAATCGCCCTGCGCGAGCGCGTCCTGCGCGCCGATGCGCGTCAAAATCTTGTCGACGATGCCGACGCGCGCCGACTTGGCGGGTACGAAGGACCCGATCTGGGCGAGCAGCGCGATGAGCGCGTTCTGGCGCAGATAAGTGGACTTGCCGGCCATGTTGGGGCCGGTCAGGATCATGATCTGAGGATCTCGCGCGTTGAGCGTCAGCGAGTTGGCCACGAAGGTTCCTGAGGGTAGCAGCGCGGCCAGGACCGGGTGGCGGCCCTCGACGATCTCGAGATCGTGGCTGAAGTCGACCTTGGGCTTCACGAAGTCGTGCATCGCGGCGACGGAGGCCAAGGACTGGAACACATCGAGCTCGGAGAGCAGTTCGGAGACGCGCAGCAAAGCGGCATGGTAGCCCGCGGCTTCGTCGCGCAGTTCGTCGAAGAGCCGGGCCTCGAGGCGCAGCATCTTCTCTTCGGCCGACAAGATCTTGGTCTCGAGCTCCTTGAGCTCGGGCGTGATGTAGCGCTCGGCGTTGGTGAGCGTCTGCTTGCGCGTATAGGACGCGGGCGCCTTGGCGCTCTGCGTCTTGCTGATCTCCAGGTAGTAGCCGAACACCGAGTTGTAGCCGGCCTTCAGGCTCGAGAGCCCGGTCGCCTTGCGCTCGCGCTCCTCGAGCTCGGCTAAGATCGTGTCGGAGCTCGTCTTAAGAAGTCGCAGCTCGTCGAGCTCCGCGTGGAAGCCCGCGCGGAACAGGCCGCCGTCCGACAGCTTGGCCGGGGGCTCGTCGACGAGTGCTTCGGAGAGCTTCACGCCGAGGGGCTCGAGCGCCTTGGCCGCGTCGCGCAGGTCCGTCGCGAGGTTCGCCAGTCCCGAGGAGAACGCGGTGTCGGCGAGCCAGGTCTCGAGCGGCGGCAGGCGCAGGAGCGAGCGGCGCAGAGCGCCCAAATCGCGCGGGGCGGCCTGGCGCGTGCCCAGGCGGCTCGTCACGCGCGGCAGGTCGGCGACCTCCTGCAGAATCTTGCCCAACGAGTGGCGGGCGTCGGGCTTGTCGAAGAGATCCTCGACGCAGTTCTGGCGGTGCTCGATCTCGCGAATGTCGGTGGAGGGATGCAGCAGCCAATTCTTGAGCTTGCGGCTGCCCATCGGGGTGCGGCTCTGGTCGAGCAGGCCCCAAAGCGTATGACGCTTTTCCTGAGAGGCGGCCTCGATCAATTCGAGCGTGCGGATCGCGGTCTCGTCGAGCTGCATGACGGCGCCCGCTTCTTTATACAACGGCTCGGGGAGTTCGCGTAAACGGAATTTCGCCTCGTCGACATAACGCCGCGCGGACAGGGCGGCGTTGAGCGCCAAATGATGGTTGCGCCAGGTCGAGCCCTGCGCCCATGCGGGCGGGTTAGGCGACTTGACGGATTCCCGAATCGTCAGACAGGTCTTGCCCGGCAGTACCGAGCGCAGCCACAGGGCGGAGGCCGCGGCGCCGGTCGCGAGCACCTCGGCGGGGCGCACGCGCGCCAGCAGGTCGAAGAGCTTACGGTTGTCGCGGTCATTGAGGGTCTGTGTCGCCCATGACTCGCCGGTCGACACATCGAGGCACGCGGCGCCCCAGCCCACGAGATCGAGCTCGATCGCGATTAAGAAGTTGGTCGCGGCGGGGTCGAGAAGGTCGTCTTCGACGACGGTGCCGGGTGTGATGACGCGCACGACATCTCGGGGAACGATCTTTTTGTCTTTCGAGGGGGGCTCGAGCTGCTCGGCGATGGCGACCTTACGGCCGGCGCGCAAAAGACGGGCCGTGTAGTTCTGGGCGTTGTGGTGAGGCACGCCGCACATGGGCACGCCTTGGCGCTGGGTGAGCACGAGTCCCAAGATCGCGGCGGCGTCCTGGGCGTCGGTGCCGAACATCTCGTAGAAGTCCCCGAGGCGGAAGAAAACGATGCTTTGGGGGTGTCGGCTCTTTATTTCCTGATACTGCCGCATGACGGGCGTATCGGGCATCGCGTCGACGGAGGACATAATCGGGATTGTATCAATTTCGAGGGCTTTCCCGTCGGGCGGAGCCACCTCATT
>JAYTIP010000185.1:0-5742 GCA_043731745.1 Elusimicrobiota bacterium
GCGAGAAATGCGTGTTTCACGGGGTCAGTTTTTTTAGATCAATGTTATTGAGATACAGTTCTTTCTCGGCTTTATAGACTTGCTGCGCTTCTTTTGAATTTGCAGAAAGTACTTCCTGTACTACGTGGCCGACAAGTCCGCTGGAATGCATTGCTTTGATGGGTTTACCGTCTAAGTCGAGGCGCAGTCGATAGCCATCGATAAGCTTTCCGTCTTTGACTTCCGTAACGCGCATTGTTCCGAGCACCATGTCGACCGGTTTCGCCGTGCCGGTGTTGTCGAGATCGTAAACGATGACGATCGAGTGTTCCCGGTTATCCGCTGATGATTTCTGGTCGATACTAACTCCCCGGGCCTTCATAACGTCCGACGAGTATCCGAGATTTTTGGCTGAAGGGGCCTTGATCGGCCAATCGGTTCCAGTCTTCCAACTGTGGTCGAATATGTCTTTCCAAGTGCGAGCGCTCGTGTTCTTTTGAGACTTCTTCCCTTCTTTAGCGGCGACGCCGCCGATCAACGAGATGATGAAAACGGCGGCGAGAGCTAAGCGAGGGGTCATGACCTAAGGATAGCCGGAACGGAACGGGAGGGCAAGGCCGGGCGAATCAAAGTTCCTCAACTGTTTCCAGGAAACAGTGATTATCAGTAGTGACCCATCAACTATTCCCGGGAATAGTGATTATCAGTAGTAATACTTGCGCCGCGAAGAAACCGGGGCTATAGTGTGATTCATGCGCGCCACCCTTGTTATACTCCTACTTGCTGCAGCTTGTTCGCGCGACCATGCCTGGCAGCGACACATCGACGCCTCCGGCGACATAAGTGCCGACGTACCCACGGATTGGCCGTCGAATCAGGACCCTAACCTCCAACGCCGACCCATCGCTTCGCTTGAATTCCTGGGTGAAGAGAAGCCTCAGGACGAAGGGCGCCCGCTCGGCTCGTTGATTCGCGTCACGCGGGTTACCCGAGTAACCTCGGAGATGCCCGCCGATAAGCGCGCGCGAAAAAAGTACGAGGAAAATTGGCTCGGGGCGCCGGGCGTGCTCTTTGGCGCGTCGATCAAATCCCTGCCGCCCGCAGAGAGGAAGAAGATTCCGACGGTCTCGGACATCACGCTCGGGGGAAAGCCCGCGAAAACCTGCGAGATCGAATATGAGTATGTGAATCGCAGCCTGCGCGTTTGGATTCGCGCGGTCGACATCGTCGTGCGCACAGACAAGGCTTACTACACGATCGAGTACAGCGCTCCGCGAGATCGGTTTGAGAAGAATCGGCCGGTGTTCGAGCGCTTTTTGAAGAGCTTCGCTTTCGGGCCCGCCGCCTAACGGATATTACTGGCTCCGGAGCCAGTGATTATCAGTAGTAACCCGCCGACTCTCCCCGGGGACAGTGATTATCAGTAGTAAAAATCGGGTGACCTCGAATGGGCGCTCTGAAATAAGCCTTATAGTGCCGTCCTTTGGCCCGTCTCCGTTGGGCCCTTCGGCACTTACTCTATAAACGGCTATAGGGCACACTACAGAGGATGAGATCCGTACGCTCCTTTCTAGGGGCATTACTACTCGCAGCCTCAAGCGCGTCCGCGCAACGGGTCGTTCTTCCCGTTGAAGGCCTCGGCCGCGCCATCACGGTCGCGCCAGTATTCCAGCCCCTGATCGCGCCGTCGCTGCTGGCGCCCAATCTCCTCTCACCGGCGCTGCAAGCGGCGCTCCCGGCTCCGTCCCTCATCGCCGCACCCACGCTCGTCGCCGAGCCGCTCAAGCTGACGGCGATCTCCGCGGCGGTCGCGGACTTCCAAAAAATCGATCTCAAACACGCGCCCGTCACCGAAGCGCGCGGCGCGGCCGACGAACTCATGGCGCGGGTGATGGGCGCCCCCGCGACGGAAGCCCCGGCGTTGAGCGCCGGAACGCCGTCGGCCCCGGACATCCCTCTTCCGCCCTCGTCGCGGCCCGAGCCGGCGCGCACGCCAAACGAATCGCGCGTGCACCTTCTGTCGCGGCCCCTGAGCGAAACGGTGGAGCTCGGGCCGCTGGCGCGCGTGTTGCATTATTCTCTCGAGCCGCTTTTTCAGATCGGCAAAGCGATGCTGGCCTGGCACGCGACGGGCTCGGTCACGGCGGGGCTCGGCGTGCTCGCGTTTGAGTTCGCGAAGATGCCCGCCATGATCACCGCGCAAAGCCTCGCCGACCTGAGCGTGCGCTACTGGGCGCGCAAACTCAAAACCCTGAAAGAAATCGCGAAGGTCCCCGGCGTGACGCGCATCCGGGTGCTGACCACGGGCGACGCCGAGTTCTCGGGCATACTCGCGCGGCGCAAGGAGAACACGGGGCTTATCTTCGTCGATGCGAACGCGCCGCTACCCAATGAGATCTCAAAATTCGGAGCCCCGATTCCCGTTAAAGACGTCGCCGAGCGACGAGTGCGGCTGGTCCTTGAGCACGAGAACATATCCGAGCTGCTGAACTGGACGCCCACCTTGGGCCAACTGCTGACCGGTCAGGCGCTACCGGCGGAGATCGCCGCGATCTGGCGCGAACGGCTCGACGCAGGCACGAAGGACAAGACCCCGCTTCAGCGCGTGTTCGATTTTTCCAAGGAGAAGCACCTCCGGCTCGAAGCGCACCTCTCGGACGGCCAAGGCGGAGAGACGGCGCTCGGCACGGTCGCCTTCGGGCGCTCGGTGAAGCGGCTCGTCGGGATCGGGCGGTGGGACCGCGTGCGCGCGCTGTTCGGCGCGAAGCCGGTGACACGAGCGATCGCGCTGTCGGACACGACGGTCGAGCGCGGCGGAGTTAGGAGCGTCGACGGCTGGGCGCGGCGCCTGTGGCTGAAGCTCGCGGGCCGGCTGATCGTGCGTCCTTAGCGGCAGGTCGCGGTGCCGTCGAGCTGAAGGGGCTTGCCGTCGCGGCCGTTGCCGTGTACGCGGAAGCTCATCGCGATCGGGTAGTGATCGGAGGCCTTGCCGCCGGCCTGGCGCTCGGCCTCCTCGACTTCGACCGAGCTGACCGCGCCCGCGACGACGAACTCTTCGTTGTAGAAGTCGTCGCTGACGAGGAAGTGGTCGTAGTTGTTGGCGGCGCCGGAGCGGCCGTGGCGCGAGGTGGGCTCGTCGACGAGTGCCGTGAAGCCGGCGCCCATGCCCTCTTCGACGGGCGTCCAGGAACGGTCGCCGGCGCGCTTGCTCTCGGTTTTACCCATGCGCGTGGCGAGGTTGAAGTCGCCCGCGATCACGAAGTCGGGGTCGGCGCCGGGCTTGGCGGCCTGAGAGCGGACCCAGTCCATGATGAGCTTGAGCTCGTCGAGGGAGGCGTTCGCGTCGCCCTTGTCGTAGCTGAGATGGACGCTGACGAGGGTGAAGTCGACGCCGCCCACGGTTAAGTGCGCGTAGTGCGGCGGATGGCGCACGCCCTCGAGCTCGACGTTGCCCGAGCAGTCGACCTTCACGCCGGGGCCCGCGTAGACGGCGTTGTTCATCGCGTCGGGGGTGTCGTCGAAGCTCATCGTCCAGCCGCGGCCCTCGCCGGGCAGCTGGCGCGAGAGGGTTTCGGCGCCTTTGTCGTTGGCGACTTCCTGAGCGGCGAGGATCGCGGGGCCAGCGCCGATGAAGGCGCGGCCGAGGCCGAAGCGCAGGGCGTCCTTCTTGGCGCGCGAGGCCTTCTTGCCGAGCGTCTGCACATTCCAGGAGACGAGACGGCCGAGCTCCCCGGCAGGCAGGACGGGCTCGGGCTTACGGCCGCGCAGGCGGTCGAGGAGGCTGCGAACGGTGTCGGAGAGATCGGCGGCGGACTGAACGGGCGCGGCGCCGACATACTGGGCGGAGGCGGAGAAGTTGAGCGCGAGGAGGAGGACGAGCGGGAGCTTGGGCACGGAGGCATCCTAGCGCAGCGGGAGCGAAAACGCGCGGGACCTAAGGGGAGGAAGCTCGCGGGCGTTCGGCCTAGTGAAAAGTAGGACTTTCCTTCTCGGGCTTATGCCCCGTCATTCCCGCGTAAATCGAGGCCGCGATCACGCCGAAGGCGACGTGGGAAGTCAAAGTGATCCAGCCGCGCGAGACCGCGAACCAGGGGAAGACGGCCGTGAACACGTAGTAGTTGAGGATGTACAACCCGGCTCCGAAGGCCGCACCGATCAAAACGGCGCGCTGAGCGGTCATGCCGTCGATGCAGAGAGCCAATATCCGGGCGTAGATCAGAGAGAGGATCATGTGCACGCCCATCGCCGCGAGGTAGATGATGGCGGTCAGCGGGGTGGCCGCTGGAAGCGCGCCGGACCCGACGGCGATCGCGGCGATCAGGCGGATCGCGTCGGTGTTCTGACCGCCCTCGAACAAGGTGACGAGCGCCGTCTGGAGCAGGATGAAGGCCGCACCCGCGGCGATGCCGGCCCAGCCCGAGGCGGCCCAGTCGAAGGCGAAGAGGTCTTGTTCGACGCTCGGACGCTCGTGGTGGCGGGAGTGCGACCCGTGCCGCGTGATGGTTCTCATGCGCTCAGTGTAGCCCCGGCGCCGGGCGCCCGCCATTAACGCGGCGTCAGCTTTTTAAGTCAGCTCGATGCCGACGGGGCAGTGATCCGATCCCATCGTCTCGGGCTGAATAAATGCCTTCTTAAGACGAGGTCTCAAATTCTTTGATATGAAGAAGTAGTCGATGCGCCAGCCCACGTTGCGCTCGCGCGCGCGGGACTGCTGGTCCCACCACGAGTAGTGCTCGGGACCCTTCTCGAACTCACGGAAGGTGTCGATGAATCCGTCGGCGAGCAGGCGGTCCATCCACTCGCACTCCTGCGGGAGGAAGCCTGAGATCTTGCGGTTCTCCTTCGGGCGCGCGAGGTCGATGTCCTTGTGCGCGGTGTTCACATCGCCGCAAATAACGATTTTGTCGTCGCCGCGCTTGCGGTAGCGGGGGATGACCTTGCCCAGGAACGCCTCGTAGAAGTCCATCTTGAACTTCAGGCGTTCGTCGCGCGATTTCCCGTTGGGGAAGTAAATATTAAAGAGAGTCACATCGGAATGTTTGGTAACGAGGACTCTGCCCTCGCCGTCGAACTCGGCGATCTCGAAGCCGCGCTCGACCTTTTCGGGCACCGTCTTCGAAAAGGTGGCGACCCCCGAGTAGCCCTTCTTCACGCCCCAGTGAAACTCGCCGTGATAGCCGTTGGGGTTGAGCATCTCGGGCGTGAGCTGGTCGGGCTGGGCCTTGGTCTCCTGTAGGCAGACGATATCCGCCTTCTCAGCCTTGAACCAGTCGCCGAAGCCCTTCTTGTGGGCGGCGCGGATGCCGTTGACGTTCCAGCTGATCAGGCGCACGGGCGTTACTTCGCCTTGACGGTTTCGTACACCGGCGTGCCGGCCGCGGCCGAGTTCGCGTAGTCCCGGAAGTGCTTGATGAGGCTCTTCGTGGTCGGGCCGCAGACGCCCTTGCCGATGATGCGGCCGTCGATCTTGACGGCGGCGATGATCTCGGCGCCGGTGCCGGTCAGGAAGACTTCGTCGGCGGAGTACAGGTCGTAGCGCGGGAAGTTGCGCTCGATCACTTTAATGCCGAGTTTTTTCTCAGACAGCTCCATCGCCACGTTGCGCGTGACGCCGACCAAGATCCCGGCGGAGGTCGGCGGGGTGAAGATCTTGCCGTCTTTAATATAAAAAATATTGTCACCGGAACACTCGGAAACATGCCCAGTGGCGTTCAGAAGAATGGCCTCCTGCGCGCCGGCGGCCGTGGCCTCGGCCCGAGCAAG
>JAYTIP010000186.1:0-18380 GCA_043731745.1 Elusimicrobiota bacterium
GATTGAGCAACAAGACCGACACTGAGTTGGTCGAATTTTCTGTATCGAGCTTCTCTTTCCATAAAAAAGATTATACGGGTTGGGCCGAATTCCGAAAGCGCGCCCTAGTATTGCTTGAGAAATTTTTCACTATCACCGGCATAGATGCCGTCCAGCAAACCGGGCTGCGCTATGTTAACTACATTCCTGTTCTGAGAGAGGATGGTCTGGTCCCGTTGGATCGTTTTTTGAATTTCGGTTTCCGACTCCCTGCCTCGATACCGGAGAAGCTTGAACATTTTTCAACTCAACTTAATACAAAGCTGGGGCCGGGAGAAT
Source organism: Elusimicrobiota bacterium (assembly GCA_043731745.1). GTDB lineage: Bacteria > Elusimicrobiota > Elusimicrobia > UBA1565 > UBA9628 > GWA2-66-18. The sequence continues at coordinate 319 of JAYTIP010000186.1, forward strand.
TGCGGACGAATGTTAAATTAAAGAGATCCAATGATCCCGCGATGACTGAGAGCATTGTTCTTGACTTCGACTATCTCACGGTTCAGGACGCTTTGCCGAAGGACAAAATCGCAGATCGACTCGATGCGTCACACAAGCATACGAAAGAAGTTTTTTTGAGCTTAGTTACGGATGACTACTTGAAAGTTTTGAGAATGGAGAAGAAATGAGCGCGATTCTCGAGTTGGCTAGCCATGCACCATATAAGGCTGCCATCGCTTCTGAACAATACGAAGGCTACCGCTATGATCTCGTGCGCGGCCGTGACGATGAAAAGCGCGCAGCCCCCCGTATGCCGAAGAATCTCCATCTCCTGTGGCAAATTATCTCCGATGAGAAGCTTGAATTGAATCGCCCCATCGCGGTCGAAGTGTCTTTTCTGGGAGAAGGATTTAGCGTTAGCTCCGGCGAATTCGATATTGAAGGTGTTGGTGCAACGAAAGAAGAAGCAATTTCTGACTTCATGGATTTTTTTGCGGGCGATTATGGGAGCTTGTTGGGGGCCAGTGATCGGCTTACACCCCAAGCGCAGAAACTGCTTGATCTGTATAAGGCGGCAATAAAGCACTAGTCGTATGGCTTCAATCCCGCGTCGTGATATCGAAAGCTCTTTAAGTAAAAAAGGCTTTGAGGTCGACGAGAAGCGCGACCACCGTTTTTACTATTTCACGTATAAGGGCAAGCGAACCCAGATTCGGACGAAGATCTCGACGGGCACTGGCCACAGGGAATACGGGGACCCGTTGTTGCATGCAATTCAGCGCCAGCTTAAGCTCACATTCCGTGAATTTCAAGATCTCATCAATTGCCCGATGTCCCAGGCGCAATATGAGGACCGCTTGAAAGCACAGCAGTTGCTAACCTAAGCCGAACCAAACGCTAGAACGGTGGGGGTTTGCTCGCAGCTCAGCTGTTAGAGCGCGTTCCGTAAAGCTCACTCCGCAATTTGTTGAAATCAGCAGTTGCGTGATGGAATAGGGCAAAAAATTCAACAAACTCCCGCTCGCCAATTTGAACCATGCCCAATTCCCGCTGAACAAAGTTCAAGCCCATGGTGTGCCATCTGTAATCAACCTCGACCGCCTTCGATCGCTTCCGGTCGAGCTTTCGATGCTTAAGGGTGTTTGCGAGATCGGCAACCGCACTAAGGTGCTTCGAATTGTTGATGAATTGTTCAATGTCCCGTGCGCGATCGGGAAACTCAGATTTGAGCCAATCCTTCTCGTTCAACAGAGCGATCAGAAGTGCCTTCATCTGACGTGTGAGCTCGTCTGGTGCCGTCTGATGGTAATGCCAGTGACCGACCTTTTCCCCTAGATAGAGAACGTCTTGCCAGTTCGAGTGAGGATCTGCGGTTTCGGTAAGCTTCATTTTAATCGCTCCAAGTCATTATTGCACGGCGTCGGCCGTGTCGGCTAGCTGAACGCGCGATCAACTCATGCGTAATCCGGCCCCGCATCATTCTCCACCATCTTCACCAGCCCCACCCCCTGCGCGGCGAGTGGAAAGAAGTCCGGAATGCTACTTGACCTCGACGAGCCACCGCCAGGTCCCATCGAACATATCGACGACATGGTCGAAGCTCTCCTCACCCTCATCGAGGATAAACGGAAACTGATCCGTCGGGCTCGGCTCGATCCAGGAGGCGTCGGCCACGCCGATCGGCCCGTGGCTGACGGCCTTCGGGTAGGCCGCCGCCAGCGCCCGGCGCCACTGGCCCTGAGGGATGGCGCCGTGTTCGAGGAGCTTGATCTTGACCATGGAGAAGTCGGCACAGCGCCCGATCGTGACCAGCTTAAAGCGCCCGATCCGAGGTGAGGTGATCTCCTGGCCAACGAACTTCCACTCGTGCCACATCTTGAAACCGGAATCGCGCACCATGTCCATGCCGGTGAAGGGCTTGGCGATCGTGAGCGTGAAGACCTCGTTGTCGGCTGGATACTTCGGCATGGGACCTCCGGTGTTGGGCCAACGGCTCTAAATCAGAGGGAAGTATATCAGCGCTAATTCTGCTCGCAAGTCCCAGAAAGTCCTAAAAAGCGGGTTGCGCTGGGCCCCAACCAAACGCTAGAGCGGCCGGGCTTCGCCCGCCGCTCAGCTATGCGTTGGGGGCCACGAAGAACGCCATGCGCTTCTTGGCGAGCGTTTCGGCCAAGAGCCGGACCGCGATGACGGACTTCCCCGTGCCGGGGCCGCCCTCGACGACGAAGACGTGGCGCTTGGCGCGGTCGGTCTCGGAGAGGACCTGGTGGCGGATGGTGCGGAAGGCCTCGTCCTGCTCGTCGATGAGCGTGAAGACCTCGTTGCCGTCGAGCATGGCGCCCACCCGGCTGATGAGCTCGTCGGCCGGGCGCCATTTGCCGTGTTCGAGGAGGAAGAGGATGTCGTTCTTGGCCTTGCGAGGAACCAGCGCCTCGAGATGCGCCTTGAGGGAGGCGTTGTCGTCGGCGAGGAAAAGGCGGGAATCGGAGAGTAAGGAAGCGTAGCGGGCGTCCTCCAGCGGCTCGGGGGAGCGCCGGTAGAGGTTGAAGAGGTAGGCGGAGGGATGGAGCTGGACGCCCTGGGAGACGATGTCTTCGTTGAAGCGGAGGATCATGCCCTTGTATTGCGCCGCCTGCAGGCACGGGTGCTGCTTGACCGTGCCGCCGCCGATGGGGGAGAGGACCATGCCGTCGATGTCGGTGGAAGAGGCAGTGTCCCAGGCCTTGAGCTCAATAATGAGAGCGTTATCTACATAGCCGTCGCCGCCGGCCAAGAGGACATCGATGCGGGAGCGGCCGACCGGGGAGCAGTGGTACTCGATGGCGATGGTGATGTCGTCGGCGACCTTGGATTTATCGAGGACGGACGCGAAGCGGCCGTAGTCGTTGGCCCAGCCGCGGCTGTCGGAGGGAAGGGAGCCGGTCTTTTTGACGAAGGCGTCCTCGATGCGCGCCGCGAAGTAGTTGTTGGCGATGTCGTCGAGGAAGACGGCCTTGGTGTCCTGGTAGATGATCACGCGAGGGACATCCTACCAATCACGCCAAGGGATTAATTGAGCCTGAGGCCGTATTCGGCGCAGACGTCCAGGAGCTCCTGGAACCGTCCGGAAAGCGGAATGGCGATACCCACCTGATTGAGGCTCGCACGCATTTCGAAAAGCGCGTGACAGGGAACCTTGTCGAGACGGGAGCGGAAGTCGATGCCGGCGTGGCCGTCATCGTGGAGGAGGCGGGAGGCGGCGCGAGTGAGGTCGCGGTCCTGGCTGCGGATGCGGGCGGCGTCGAGGCGCTTGAGCTTGCGCGCGGCCAGCTGCTTTTCAAGGCGCTCGGAGAGATCGGCGAGGACGGCGGCGGACTCGATGTCGGCCATCTTACCGGAGGAAATGTTGATCTTCACTTGTACGAGCACGTGCTTCTTTCTCCACGCGAGGGTCACGCGACCGGCGCATTCCACGGAGTCGTCGTCGCCGAAGAGTTTCTTGAAGTCGGCGACAGCCTTCTTGTCGGGCCGGAGGTCGGCCAACACCTCGCGAAGGCAGGTCTCTTTCTTGTCGGCCGCGTAGATGGTGCGGTACTCGCGGCGCGGATCGTCGAAGCGGTGGTTCCAGCCGCAGAGATCACGCGGGGTGAAGTCGCAGGGAGAAGCGAAATACCCGACGCGCCAGACCGCCATGGAGACTTACTCCGCTGAGCCGGCGAAGGCGCGGGCGGTGGGGACGAGTTGGCGCAGATCGCCGACCGTCTTGGCGTTGCGTAGAAGGTAGGCGGGGGCCTCGTCATTGAGGCGGGTGTTGGCGCCGAAGAGCCAGGCCTTGGCGGTCTCGGGGTCGTAGGCCTCGACGAGCATGCGCACGACTTGGTAGGCGTAACGCAGGCGCATGTCGGCGGGCTGGCGCGGGTCGTTTTCGCCACGAATCCAAGAACCGACGGCCTTGGGGTCGGTCAGGCCGGCGACATAGGCGGTGAGTTTTTGACCAAGATTATCCTGTAAAAAACTAGCGATTTTAGGAAGTTTATTCGTCGCCGCTTCCCTCTCGATCAACTGCACCTTGTCCGCGTCCAGAATTGCTTCCATTTTAACACCCCATTAGGCTACTACTTATACTACCACATTTATCCAGTTTGTCAAGGCCCTGAGCGTAAAGGATTTTTTCACGGGTGGCTGTCAAAGCGCTGTCGCGGGAAAGGCGGAGCCGGCGACAGGCCCGTCGTGCGGTCGACCCACCACCAGTGGCCCCTCGAGCAGCCGTACTCGATGGCGCGGGGATGAACGCCCAGGAGGATCGCCGATGAAAGGCAGTCGCTGTTGCGGCACTGGACGACGCGCTCTCCACAGGTGAAGAGGTCGGCCATCGCGGCGAAGGCGGCGGGCATGTCGGGACCTTCGACCGAGAGCTGGAAGCGGGTGCCGGCGAACGGCCCCAAGTTCCAGGAGCCGTCGGGGAGCTTGGGGTGGGAGTTGGGCCCCCCAAGAAGCATTATTCCAAGGACGTTCTTCGCGTCCACGGTCAGCCCGTCGCAGGTTAAGGTGATCTTAGAGGTGAATCGTTTGGCGGTGATGAAGATAAGCGCCGCTGTTCGAGCGCCGACGCGCCACTTGAGCTCGAAATCGAGGAGCGCCGGGCTCGAGGTCGACATGAAGCAATAGTATGGGGTGCGTACGACGAGGAATCAAGGGGAGAAAATCGAAATCTGCCGTCAGGCCATCGAACCAAACGCCTGAGCGGCCGGGCAATCAGGAAATTGCTAGAATAGCCTCGCGAGGATTTGAGGGCTCACGCCCTCTGCCAAATTGCCCCGGCCAGTTCAGGGAGCTAAAGAGGCGACAAGCGGTGCCCGTGTCCTCGCATGGACGCGGGCTTTTGCTTTCCAGGATCCCCGCCTGGAGGCGTTATGAAGGAGAACGAAACTCAGCCGGCCCCGACGCAACCCCAAGAGAAGCCCCGCCCCAAGCCCCAAGAGGCCGCGCGCGAAACGCCGGAGGGCACCTGGGCGCACCTCGTGCGCGTGCGTCAGCGCGCGAACGCTTAACCGCAGGCCTCCCGGCGCGTTTACCGACAAATTACTGGGAAGGCCCCCGTCCGGCGGCTACACTGCCCTCATGAAAACGCTCCTGCTGGCGTCGTTGCTGGCCGTCTCCGCTTCCGCCCAAAGCGCCCCCAAGCTCCTCGCCCCGAACGAGGAGAACGGCGCCCCGATCAACTACCGCATGGTTCGCCTTGAAGTGCCCGCCGGCACCGCGGCCCGCATCCAGGTCTCGCTCGCGCCGAGCGGCGAGTGCTTCGACACCTCGATCATCTCCTGGACGAAGGAGTTGGTGGAGGGCAAGCGCTTCCAAGTGCTCAACTTCGACGCGGCCGTGGCGACGGTGAATGGAAAGAAGCCCGAGGGCTGCCCCCGGCGCAAGGTTAACCACGGAGGCTTGCACACCGTGGACCTGCCGGCGGAGAAAGGCGGGATGCAGGTGCTGATCACCTACCGTGAGGGGGAGGAGGTGAGGGCGACCTACGCGAAGTCGTTCAAGAACGACGGCGTGCCGGGGAGCATGGGGGTGAGGCCGACGCGCGTGCGCTGACGCCAGAGGAGGCCGAAAACTTGAGGTTCCAATTTGGAACCTCAAGTTGGGGCGGACGCCGGTATCTCTCTCGCTGGGCGAACACGCAGAAGCGATCCAATCCGTGTTCGAAGACATCCGCGCTCTGATCGGGGCGCCGGAGGGGCCGAAGAGGCGAATCGGATTCTAGATGAGGACCGCGACGGAGAGGAGGAGGAAAGGGGCTAGTAGGACGCCCAGACGCTGCCCCTCGCGTCGGTGTGCGTGCAGTCGATCATGAGGACACCGCGCGCCGGATCGGAGGAGGAGTCCACGCGGTAAGCCCAATGCCCCGTGTCGGAGGGCGTGGCCCCCGCGGCGACGACCTCGTTGCTTTTCTTGTGGGTCGTGCGGGACGGGCGGACCGGGGGGATCTGCGGCATGAAGCCGTGAGTGACGAGATCCGCGAGGGTCTCGGGCGGTTTGCCCCGGGCGGCCGTGTAGGCGCTGATGGCCTCGCGCAGCCCGCCCAGGTTTCCCTTGTTGGCGCCATCCTGGCTGTAGTCGAGGAGCTCGCGGAAGCGGGGCCAGACGACGGCGCCGGCAGCACCCAGCAGCAGGAGAATAACGGCGACGACGGTGAACTCCGACTTGACCGTCGCAGGCGAGGCGCCGCCGCGCCAGGCGGCCCGGGTGTCCTTGGCGAGATGCCAGACGGACGCCCACGCGAGGATGGCCCAGAAGCAGGTCATGCCCGTGTCCATGCGGAGTTGTCCGTGGAGAACGGCCCCGACGGCGGACAGGGACATGGCCGCGCCGGTGAGGCCGAAGAAGAGGATGCCGAGCCAGCGCAGGAGGAACCAGATGGCGGTCACGCGGATATTATGGAAATTATCGGGTTCCTGCCGACGCGCGTGCGCTGACGGTAAGACGGAGGGGGCGCCGAATTGGGTATCACAATTTGTGATATCCAATTTTTTGCGGTATGGAACTTTTTGGGGTCTCAATCGTCTGGTAGATATGGAATACCAGACACCCGTTGCACCCCTGGCGAATAGTTACCAAACGCCATATACTAATAGCGATATATGTTTGGTAACTAAACATGGCGGCAAACCCCGTCAAAGGCGTCCTAATCGAGGAGTTGGCGAACTCCGAGCGCATGCTGAGGAGATACCGGCAGGCGCTGGCGGCGTTGCCCAAGGGCAGCCTCGTCGCGAAGAAGATCAAGGGTCGGATTTACTACTACGCGGCCTACCGGGTGGGGGGCAAGGTTCGTTTCGAGTATCAGGGCAAGCTGTCCGAGGACCAGGTCGCGAAGCGGAAGAAAGCGGCAGGCCAGAAGGTGAAGTACCGAGGCCTCATCGCCGACTTGAAGGAGCAGATCGCCTTCATTCGGAGGGCGCTGCATGAACGAAAAAGACGCGCCCGTCGAGCTGTGCCTTGAGGTGCTCCGGAGGCTGGAGGATGCGGGGGTGTTGCGCGGCCTCGTGCTGATCGGCAGCTGGTGCGCGTACTTTTATCCGGACTATTTCGGAGGAAAGACGACGCTGTCCGCGCTCAGAACGCGCGACATCGACTTTCTGATCCCGACGCCGCCAAAGATCAAAGGTGAAATCCGCGTGGCCGAGCTTCTCGAGGACCTGGGATTCATCCCCGACCGGCAAGGCGAGGGTTTTGTCCGGTTGAGCCATCCGGAACTGATCATTGACTTTCTCGTCGCGGAGCGGGGGAAGGGCACGGATAAGCCTTACGCGGTGAAGGCCTTGGGAGTTAAGGCGCAAGCGTTGCGGTTCGTGGCTTTTCTGGCTGAAGACACGGTCGAGGTGAAGAGCCGCGGCTTAAGTTTGATATTGCCCCATCCGGTGAACTTCGGGCTTCAGAAGCTCATCATCAGCGGGCGCCGTGCCGACAAGGACAAGCGGGCGAAAGACCGGCTTCAGGCGATTGAGGTTCTTCGTATCGTGATCGAACGCGGAGAAGGCGAAGAGATACGGCAGAAGTACCGGAAGCTTCCCGCGGGCTGGAGGAAGTCGATCGTGGTCGCTTTGAAGACGACGGATGCGGACGATTTGAAAGCGATGTTGGCGTAGGACGCGTCAGTCGTTATTAAAGCTTAGAGGCCTATCGTTTAATAGCGGTCCTCGCTATTAAAGGTTTCACCAACACTCCGGCGGGCATGGAACTTTTTGCGATCTCAATCGTCTGGTAGGTATGGAGATCACCAAAATCGGGATGTTGATTTATGTCGTGCGCGGGCAACGGGTCATGATGGACCGGGACCTCGCGGCGTTGTACGGCGTTAAGACAGGCGCGTTGAATCAGGCCGTAAGCCGTAATTTAGAACGATTCCCAGAGCGCTACATGTTTCAGCTGAGCGCGACCGAGACGAAAAATTGGATATCACAAATTGTGATATCCAATTCGGGGCTCAAGATGGGCCAGCGCAAGCTTCCCTATGCGTTTACCGAGCAGGGCGTAGCGTCGCTGTCCGCGGTATTGAAGACCAAGCGCGCGATCCGTGTCTATCTTGAGATTATGGATACCTTCGTGAGCATGCGGCGCGTGATGGGGAACGACAAGAAGCTCGCGGAGCGCATGGAGAAGGCGGAAAAGAAGTTGGGCGAGCACGAGGGCCATATCGGAACCCTGTTCGCCGAGATCGAGGAGTTGTCGAATCCGAAGACCGGGCCGAAGCGAAACATCGGTTTCGCGGGAGAGTAAGGTGATCAAGAAAACAGTCGTGTGGCAGGCCGACGCCTTCGCGCTGATCGCGCCGTCGGGAGCCGGGGAACCGGTCCGTTTGCCCGTGGGATTCGTCTTTGATCCGCACGCGCCGTTCATTTTGACTTCCAGGGTCTTCCCGGAGGGGAGCAGCGAGGCGGCTTGCCTGGTCGCGGCGGTGGAGGAGGCGATGTTCACTTACGGAGTGAAGCCGACTGAGGTGCAGGTGAAATGGGGGAAGGACAAAGCGCTGGAGCCGTTGGCGGCGAAGGCGGGGTTTACGCTCGTGCTCTGCGACGAGCTCAGGGAGCTCGCGGCGGTGAAGGAGGATATGGGCGCCTACGCCCGAAGCTTCTTCGCGGCTGCCGGGCTGTGATGTCGTCGACTCATCCCCAAAAGTCTCAATCACTTGACAAAGTCCATATCTGGACTTATACTGAAGCGATTGAGGAGGATCCCATGAGCGCGACGCTCGCCCGTAAAGTCGATCCCAAGACGGCGTCCAAACCCGCGCTCAAGGCCTTTTTCCGCCTCGCGGAGCGCTGGAAGCTGGATGTCGAGCAGCAGTTGACCTTGCTCGGAGCGCCGGCGCGCTCGACCTTTTTCAAGTGGAAGAAGGACCAAGACGGGCACCTGTCGATGGACGGCTTGGAGAGGATTTCCTACCTGCTGGGTATTTTCAAGGCGCTGCACATCCTGCTTCCGGATGAGGACGCCGCGGACGCGTGGGTGAAGAAGCCGAACACCGCGCCGCTCTTCGCGGGTGGGACCGCGCTCGACCGGATGCTGTCGGGGCATGTCAGCGATCTGTATGTGGTCAGGCAGTATTTGGACGCTCAAAGAGGCGGATGGTCGTGACCCCGGTTCGCTCGGTGAAGTGGTCGCCTTCGTGGAAAGTCATTCCGGCTCGCTACGACGAGGAGCGCGTTCTGCGCAAAGTGGCCGACGCGGGAGACATGACGATCACCTCGGCGGTCGAGCAGATGACGAGCGAGCGGCGACGGCAGGAAGACGACGAGGTGGCCCTCGTGCCGCCCCGAGAAAGGGTGACGGGGGCGGGGAGCGGCCACATCATGGCGCCTTTCACCTACCGGAACCCGGACGGGAGCCGGTTTAGCGACGGGCTCCACGGCGTCTATTACGCGGCGCGCGCGCAGGCGACGGCCGTCGAGGAGACGCGCCATCACCGGGCGGTGTTCATGACGCGGACGAAGGAAGGGCCGATGCGCCTGACGATGCGAGTCCTGACGGCCGAGTTGGAGGGGGACCTGCACGATATTCGCGGCTTGATGAAGAAGCGCGCGGCGTTTTATCACCGGACGAACTATTCGTCCTCCCAGGCCCTGGCCCGCGAGTTGTTGAAGGAGGGCTCGGCGGGGATCGTCTACGACAGCGTCCGGCACAAAGGCGGGCAGTGCGCGGCGGTCTTTCGACCGACGGTGCTGAGCCGGTGCCGGGAGGCGGGCATGCTGGCCTACGACTGGAACGGGACGGTGATCGAGAAGGTTTACGAATTGCGGGAGCTCTAGCAGGGGACGAGGCGGGCGACTTCGGCGCGAAGCTCCTGTGGCGCGAAGGGAATGGGGAGAATGCCGTCGGCGCCAGCGGCGATCTCTGGTCCGCGTGTCGCGATGGCGGCGCTGTTGATGATGATCTTGGCGTTAAGGCCTGGAATCGCGCGAAGCAACGGCATAGCGGTAAGCCCGTCGAGGTGCGGCATAATGATGTTAAGGACGATGATGTCGGGACGAAAGTAACGAGCTTTGCGCAACGCGTCGTAGCCGTCGTAGGCGAGGTAGACCTCGTAGCCGTGGGCGGTGAGATGCTGCCCGATAAACTCGGTGATGTCGCGGACGTCGTTGACCACGAGAACGCGCGCGAGGGGGGTGGGAGGAAGGGGCGGAGTCGCTCCGGCTGCCATCGGACCAAGGATAACAGGGGGAGGCGGATTTCGCCAGGCGTTTCTCGACGAAAAAACTGGCGAACGCATGGAACTTTTTGAGGGGTCAATCGTCTGGTAGAGACGACCATGAACCCCGCCGAATATTCAACGCTGTTGGACAGCATCAAAGCGCATATACGCGCGGCTCGGTTGCGTGCCGCGGCCGCGGTCAATGTGGAAGTGGTGCTGCTTTACTGGCATGTGGGCCAGGAGATTCTGAAACGTCAGTGTGCGCAGGGTTGGGGGACGAAGGTCGTTGATCGCCTGTCACGCGATCTGACGCGAGACTTTGCGGACATGCGGGGCTGGTCTCCGAGAAATCTGAACTATATGTTGGCGTTTGCCCGAACATGGCCCGAAAAGCCAATTTTGCAACAGCTGTTGCAAAATTTGCCTTGGGGCCACAATATCGTCCTTTTGGAGCGCCTAAAGAAAGCGGAAGAACGTGAATGGTACGCCCGTCAGGACCTCATGCATGGCTGGACGCGTGAAGTCCTGGTTCATCAGATCGAATCCGGGCTTTATGGGCGCCAGGGGAAGGCTTTGACGAATTTTAATCGGACCTTGCCGCCCGAGCAGTCTGACTTGGCACGGGAGATTTTGAAGGATCCGTACGACCTCGAGTTTCTCGGCCTGGGAGGTGACGCAGACGAACGGGTCATGGAGCGCGGGATTGTCGAGCGGTTGCGCGACTTCCTGCTCGAGTTCGGCTCGGGATTCGCGTTCGTGGGACGGCAGGCCCGGCTCGTCATCGGTGGCGAGGAGTTCTTTGTGGACCTGCTCTTCTATCACTATCGACTACGCTGTTTCGTAGTCGTGGAGCTGAAGGCCGGCGCGTTCAAGCCGGAGCATGCGGGCAAGATGAACTTCTACCTGGAGGCCATCGACGACCTCAAGCGCCACCCGGAGGACCGGCCGAGCATCGGAATGATCTTATGCCGCTCGAAGAACAGCGTGGTGGTCGAATACTCGCTGCGCGCGGCGGGTAAGCCCATCGGGGTGACGTCCTACACATTGGCGAAAGAGCTGCCCCAGGATCTTCAGGGCGCGCTGCCGGCTCCGGATCAGCTTGAGCGCGCTTTGCGTGCGAGGGAAACAAGCGGATGATTGGTTGCCCCGGCTCCGTCGATGGTGACGCTTAACCGCGGTGCGACTTGTCGACGTGAGGGCGCGTGAGGCGGCGAAGATGACGCAGGAAGAGTTGGCTCAGGCGCTTAAGATAAAACGGGGCGCAATCGCAAACATTGAAGTCGATGCGCAGAATGTAACCATCAAAATGCTCGCTCGCATCGCACGCGCGTTAAAGTGCATTTTAGAAATTAGAATCGTCGCGGTGAATTAAGGCTCAAGCTGTGAATCATTTCGACAGAGGAGGTGGGTCGTGGTAAAACTTTATGCCTTAGGAGCCGGGGGCTAGTATGACGCGATGTCGAAAGAAGGGCCTCAGTAAAGAATTGCACCGGCTCGCCCGCGCGCTCGTAAAGATCAAAGCTGAAGCGAAGAAGTTGGGCCTCTTCGCGGAAGATCGCGATCCTATCGATTGTCCGCAATGCGGCTTGGAGGAGGATGTCGCTTGCGGCGGCAAGCTCCTCGTGACGGCGCCGGCGAATCGTGCAGTCGACACGGGGCTACGTTTCGCGTTGGTGGAGAAGGACGGAGATTTGTGGCGCTGCCCGGGCTGTGGGTTCGTGCAGAAATGCGAATGGTTGTAGAGCGCAGTTACGGGTGCGTCTCGATCCAGCCGCGCATCGCCGCACAGAGCTTCGGATCGTGATTCTCCCCACAGTAGCGCCAGAGGTAAGGGATCGCCCCGGCACCGTACGCGCGGACGAACTCGGCGTACTCGTCGTTGAAGGCGAGGCAGGTCTTCTGACCGCTTGAGAAGGCGTCGGTGTACGCGGGCGTGCCGGGCTTCGCGCGACCGAGCGCGTCTTCGGCGACCTTGCACTTGCCCGCGGCGGTGAGGACTTCCTTCGCGGACCAGGGTTGGGACTTGAGCCAGTTCTGGGTGTGCTCTTCGCCCTTGGCCGTGGCCGCCCTCGCCGCGAGCGCTTCTTGCTTGTGGTACTCATCGACGGCGGCGAGCGTGCCGGGCGTGCCGATGGCGACCAAGGCGGCGGCCACGCGGTCCTTGTGCGTGAAGTCCTTGTTTTTGAGGAGCCCGGCGAGCAACGGGACGGCGCTTTTGGCGGTGGGCCCGAGGTCGCCCAACGCGTCGATGGCGCACTCGTTGCCCGCGCGAAGGGAGGCGGTCAAGGCCGCGACGGGAGAGGGCGTGGGCTTGATCTTGCCCAGCGCGAAGGCGGCGTGGCAGCGCAGGAACTCGTCTGAGAGGAGTGCGGTGAGAGGAGCGGCGGCGGAGGAGGCCGCAGGGCCAATTAAGGCCAGGGCGTCGAGCAAGGCGACGCGGCAGTGGGAGGGATCGGGCTCGCTCACGGTGGCTTTCTGGATGGCCTGGCAGGCGGCGGGATCCTGCATGGTTTCGAGGAGGACGGGAACCTCGACGGCGTCGAAGGAGGTGAGGGAGCGCATGCGGCTGTAAAGCTCGGCGGCCTTGGCGGAGGCGTTTTTGTTTTGGGGATCGCGGGCCGCGATGATGACGGGGGCAAGCTGGGATTGCTTGCCCTTGCCGAGGTAGCGCTCGAGCTCCGCGGGGGTCATGTCGGCGACGCTCTTGTTGTCGGCGGCCCGCAGCGGGGCGCAGAGGAGGAGGAACGCCAAAGCGGTCTTGGTCATCACTGGGGAGATCGTACTATTCCAGGCGTGTAATGGATGTAGACCGCGCGCACATATGAACGGCGGCTAATGTTCGCTAGGATGAATCAATGAATCGGATTCCTTTTGAGATCGGACTTCTGTTGATCGCGTTGTGCGCGTGCGCGGCGGCGCCCAAGGGCGCGCCGGTGCCGCGGGCGCGCAAGGTGGATTTGGCCCGCTTCATGGGGCCGTGGCGGGTGATCGCGGCGATTCCCGCGTCGCTCGAGAAGAACGCCTACGACGCGGTCGAGGACTATAAGCTGAACGCGGACGGGACGATCGCGACGACCTACACCTTCCACGAGGGCGCTTTTGATGGAAAGGCGAAGCGCTACACGCCCAAGGGCTTCGTCGTCGATCACGAGGACAACTCCACCTGGGCTATGAGATTTCTGTGGCCGTTTAAGGCGGAGTATCTGATCGCCTATGTGGACGAGTCGTACTCGACGACGATCATCGCGCGCAGCAAGCGCGACTATGTGTGGATCATGGCGCGCGCGCCGTCGATCCCGGACGCGGAGTACGCCCACTTGACCGCGCTGGTCAAGGAGTGGGGCTACGATACCTCGCGCCTGCGCAAGTTTCCCCAGTCCTCGAAATGATTCTCCTGACGGGAGCGACTGGCTATGTCGGCGGGCGCCTGCTGCCGCTGCTTGAGGCGCGGGCGGAGGCCGTGCGCTGTCTCGCGCGGCGGCCGGGTATGCTCAAGTCCCGCGTGGCCGCGCGGACCGAGGTCGTTGAGGGCGATGTCTTAAGCCCCGTCTCGCTTTCAAAGGCGTTTGAGGGAGTGGAGACGGCGTATTACCTCGTGCACTCCATGGGCTCCCAGCACGATTTTAGGGAGGAGGACCGCGCCGCGGCCCAGAACTTCGCCGCGGCGGCGAAGGCGGCGGGGGTCAAGCGCATCATCTATCTCGGGGGCCTGGGCACCGGCGACCTGTCGCCGCATCTGGCGAGCCGGCAGGAAGTGGGACAGATTTTGCGGGAGTCGGGTGCGCCCGTCATCGAGTTTCGCGCGTCGATCGTGATCGGGTCGGGGAGCATTTCTTATGAGATGGTGCGCGCGCTCGTCGAGCGGTTGCCCATTATGACGACGCCGTCGTGGGTGCGGGTGCAGGCGCAGCCGATCGGCGTCGAGGATTTGCTCGCGTACCTAGTCGCCGCCCTCGATAAGGCGCCGGGCGAGAGCGTCGTCTATGAGATCGGCGGCAAGGACCGGGTTTCCTACGAGCAGATCATGCGCGAGTACGCGCGCCAGCGCGGGCTGCGGCGCGTGATGGTTCCCGTGGCGCTGCTGACGCCGTGGTTGTCGAGCCTGTGGCTCGCGTTCGTGACGCCGATTTACGCGCGCATCGGCCGGCGCTTGTTTACGAGCCTGCGCCACGAGACCGTGGTGCGCGACGAGAAGGCGCTCAATGCGTTCGCGGTACGGCCTCGGGGCCTCGCGGAGGTGATCGCGCGAGCGCTTAAGAACGAGGATCGCGAGTACGCGCAGAGCCGGTGGTTCGACGCGCTCTCGTCAAAAGGACGCTTGGCCAAGTTTCCCGGCGCGTCGGCGCGGCTGGTGGACGCGCGGGCGGAGGACTCGAGCGCCGCGCCGGCGCGGCTGTTCGAGGAGGTGGCCTCTCTCGGGGGCGAGAACGGCTGGCCTTATCAAGGATTATGGGTCATTCGCGGATTTTTAGACCAGCTCGCGGGAGGTGTCGGCATTCGGCGCGGAAGACCGAAGGGCCGGCCGCTGCGCGTGGGCGACGCGCTTGATTTCTGGCGCGTCGAGGTGCTCGAGCCCGGAAAGAGGCTGCGCCTGCAAGCCGAGATGACCTTGCCCGGAAGAGCGTGGCTTGAGTTTGAGGTCGTCGAGCGGCCGGGCGGATCGCGGTTGACGCAGACGGCGGTCTTTGAGCCGCTGGGATTGTTCGGATTGCTGTACTGGTACGCGCTCGTTCCGGTGCACGCGGTGATTTTCGCCGGGATGGCGCGCGACCTGGCGCGGCGGGCTAGCCGGAGTGAGCGATGAGCTCGTGGGTGAAGGGATCGCCCTCGTCGTTCTCGACGGCTTTGACGAGCCCTAAGCCCGGGGCGTAATACCGCTCGCCCGAGCCGCCGTCGCCCTCGGCGATGAGGTACGCCACGCGCAGGCAGCCCGCGAACTTGCCCGCGGGCGTGTTAATTTCCGCGGTGAGCGTTTCGATCCAATAGCGCCGGGGGCTGATGATCCACTCGGTGCCCTGCGCGACGGGGAAGCGGAATTCCGGGATGCCCTCGGTGCTGACGGCGGCGGAATCTCGGACGACCTCGAAGAGGGTGACCTTGAGCGGCGTGCCCTTCCAGAGCGTGGTGCGCCGGCACTGGGCGACGGTGCGGCCGCCGGAGGTGGCGACGGAGAGCACTTCGATTTTGAAGGAGCCCAAGCCCTGGGCGTTGGTGACGGCGTACTCGCGCATGGCGCCTTTGACGAGGGGGAAGTAATCGGGGTTCATGAGTTGGAAGTATAACGGGGTTGGGCGGCGGCGCAAGGCCCTGTCATGCGAGCGGGACGCCCAACACCAATATGCGAGGATTAAAACCATGACCCAGCCCCAACTCGACAAGCCCGGCGCCGGACTTCCGTTGATCGACTCGTTGGTCCTGCGCTTCTACATCGGCCCGTACCAATCGCGCGCCGCCGACAAAGAGAAAAACCTGCGGCTGTTTAAAATGGTCGGCTCCCGCATTCTAAAGGAAGCCGACGCGGTGCCCGCCCATCAGCGCGATCAGAAGGTGCTCGTGCCCAAGATGAGGGGGATCGAGGACAGCTCGCGGTTTTGGAGCGTGAACGACACGCTCGAGCACATGCTCATCACGGGAGTCGGCATGCGCATGCTCGTCATGAACCTCGCGAGCGGAAAGCCCACGGACTGGGTGGTGCGCATCGAGGACTTTAAACCCAAAGGGAAGTATGAAGGCGGCGACGCGCGGCCGGACTTCAAAGCGTTCGTCGACGAAACGGTGAAGCTGCTGGAGCCCATGAGGATTAAGGATGAGGGAATCACCCATAAGCATCCCTGGATGGGCGAGTTCAACGCGCTGCAGTGGTGCTGGCTCCTGGCCGGGCACAACGGGATTCACTTGGCGCAACTGCAGGCGATTAAGAAAGGGCTGAAATAGCCCACGAGAGACGCGACGCCCAGCCGCGCTTAGCGCTTCGGGTCGAGCGCCTCGACGAGCGCTTCCGTCGCCTTCGCCATCTTCTCGTAGTCCAAGGTGTCGGGCGCGTCGGTGTGCTCGTGGTAGTTGGGGTTGCGGTAGAAGGCGGTGTCGGAGAGCATGAGAGACGGATAGCCCCGGTCCCAGAAGTTGAGCTGATCGGAGAGCGCGAGCCCCGAGAACGGGCCGGCGAGCAGCGCGCCCTCGAGCGGGAATGACGAGGCGGCGCGCCAATTATTGAGGAAACTCCGCAGGAGCTTCCGGCTCTTGAGGTCGGCGACGACGCTCAAGTAATCCCCGTTCGACGGATAGAACAGGTGCATGAAGGGCGGGTAGAGCTGGGAGCCGGGGCGGGGGTTGTAGTAGCCGAGCATCTCCAGGCTGATCATGCCGTAGACCTTGAGGCCGTTGTCCTGGGCGTCGCGCGCGTAGTGGTCGCTGCCCATATTGCGCGTGCCGAAGGACGGGGGCTCCTCGGTGCCGAAGGCGACGAAGCGGATCTCGCGCGCGGGCTGGCGGGCCTTGAGCAGACGCGACGCCTCGATGAGCACCGCGACGGCGCTGGCGTTGTCGTCGGCGCCGAGCGTGCCGGGGGCGCCGTCGTAGTGCGCGCCCACGATCCAGGCCGGGCTTCCGGCGGGGGACACGGGTAGGATCGCCTCGACGTTTTCGAAGGTGGTCCCGTTTTTGACGGCGGGCATCCACTGCGAGGCGTAGGGCAGGAGCTTGGGTTTGTAGCCGGCGGCGACGAACTGGGATTTCACGTAGTCGCGCGCGCGGGCCTGCTGCTTGGGGTTGAAGGCGTCGCGCTCGCCGATGGTGCCGGCCAGCATGACGACGTGGGCGCGCAGCCGAGCGGCGAGCGGGCTGAGCGTCTTGGGGTCGTGAACGGGGAAAGAGGGTTGCATCCCGGCCAGGCGTTTCTGGCGCGAGGCGCGGTCGCTCATCAGGAAAACCGGGCCGGTTAAATAGAAGCCGACGACCAAGGTGACCGCGCCGAAGGCGAGCAGACGGCCGACCCGTTGGGGCTGAGGCTTGGGTTTGGGGAAAGAGTCGAGCCAGCTTTGCAGAGGCTCGACGGCGAGCAACGGAATCGCCGCGCCCCAGACCACCCCGAGCGCGATGCGCGTCACCTCGCTCGCGGACTCGCGGATCAAGACGCCGGCGACGACGCCCAGCGACAAAAGGAGGAAATCGGCGCGATGGCGGCCCAGCCAGCAGGCCAACGCGATGATCGCGAAGATCATGTCCATGATCCAGGAGCCGAACTGCAGGCCGTTGAGCGCCAGGTAGAACGCCCACACCGCCGCACCCATCGCGGCCAGGCTGCCGCGTTTGGGCGTCCACCAGCCGGCGCCGCCGAAGCGGCCCTGCGCCCAGAACACGGGGGCGGCGATCAGCGCGGCGGCGGCGAGCTTGAAGGAGCAGCGGTCGAAGCAGGCCAGTATGGTGGCGTGACGCACGACGCCCATGACGAGGAGGAAGAGCAAGGTCGAGGCGATCGTCGAGCGCGCGACGGCCGGGTCCACCGGGCCTCTTAAAGGAAGCAGGAAGGCGGCGCACCACTCGACGGCCAGCAGGGCGGCGAGTATGGGGAAGATGAGGTGGTGGTGCGCCTCCTGGAAGGCGGGCAGCGAGGTGAGGAAAATGAAGAGGAGGAGGTTGGCGGCGACGGCGGCGGCGACGGTGCGCATGGCCATGGCGAAGGATAGCGGGGACCCCGGGGGGCGTCAAGACAAATTTTCGTCTATTGACAAAAACGACTACCGGGGTCACCCTTGGGGGAGCGTCCGTTTAGGAGACCCCGCCGATGTCGCGCCTCACGCCTTCGGTTTCACGCAAGGTCCTGGCCCTCATTCTCGTAGCCCTCGCTGGGCCCGCAGCGGCGCAATCCAGCTAC